>JACRIU010000084.1 GCA_016235775.1 Hydrogenophilales bacterium | reverse complement strand
TACCTTTGCCAAGAACCCGGTCTTCAACTACAAGGCGGCGGTGTATGGCGGTATCGGGGGCATCGTCCTCATTTCGGGCGAAGTCTGGATCCACCACCTCTACGTCTCGGGCATGCCCGACTGGCTGCGTATTGGCCAGATGGTGACGACGCTGCTGATTTCCGTGCCGGTCGGCCTTATCACGATCAGCCTGGTGGGAACCCTCTATAAGGGGTCGATCACGTTCGAGACGCCGATGCTCTATGCGCTGGGAACCCTATTCCTGTTCCTGATCGGCGGACTGACCGGCATTCCCCTGGCGGTTACGTCCCTGACGGTGAACCTGTCTGAAACCTATTATGTCGTCGGCCACTTCCATTACGTGATGGCGGTCTCCGGCACGCTGGGGATTTTCGCCGGGGTTTATTACTTCTTCCCGAAAATGACCGGGCGGATGTACAACGAGCGCTGGGGACATATCGGCTACTGGTTTACCTTCGCCGGCGCCAATCTCATCTTCTGGACCATGATGGACGTGGGCGCACGGACCGGTCTGCCGCGCCGCTACTACGACTGGGCCCAGTTCCCGCAAGTGGCGAACGAGCAGATGATAATGACCGTCGGCGCCGTCATCATCGCCATCGGCTTCACCATCACCCTGCTCAACTGGATTATCGGCGCCGTCGCGGGGGAAAAGGCCGGCGACAATCCATGGGGATCGAAGTCGCTCGAATGGACGACCGTTTCGCCGCCGCCGCACGGCAACTGGCCGGCGCCGCCGGTACTGGCCGACGACTGGAGTCCCTACGCCTACGGCAAGCGTTGACCCAATACAACCCATCGACTTGAATTGAACAGGGCGCCTGGCGGCGCCCTGTTCACATCGACAGCACAAAATATGAACGATTCTTTAGCACCGAATATCGATCGACGGCCCGTCTATTGGGCACTCACCGTGACCGGCATCATGTTCGCCATCTGGTTCGGCATCCACTTCGTTGGCGAACAGCGTTACTACAACACAGCATGGTGGCAATCCTGGCGGCCGATAGTGCTCAAGTCGGAGCCGCAGATCGCGCAACCGGTCGAGGTGCGCGACCAATGGCGCAACGCGCTGACCGTCGTGCAAACCGGGAAGGGACTCTACTTTCTCAGCGGCACGAAATATGTACCGTCGGCAGGAACGCCAATGGTCGTCCAGGCCAACGATCAATGGGAACTTTATCTGTGCACAGCGGACGGCCAGCGCTGCATGGCCATACACTCGTTCTGCGCCGGAGCGGTCTGGCCCAAGGTCAAACGCGACGCCAGCGGGCATGCCGAAGGCTGCTATGCGCCTTACCTCGGCAAGCGCTCGGCCGAGGATCTGCAGAAACCGCCTCCCCCGCCGGGACCGCACAGAGCCGGACCCGGCAAACGATTCAGACAGATACCGCCGCCAGTCGGCGTGTCGCATCCGCGCGAATGGGCGGCGCTGATGGGACTGCCCGTGCCGGATGAACAGACATCGCCGGTAAAGCCATGAACAAGGGCGGGTGGCGTTGGCTGCTGTTGGCCGGGCTGTCGCTCGCGTTTCTGGGCGCAGCTTTGGTGCTGCGCACACTGCGTAACGGGCCTTTGCCGGCAGGAGAAGTACCCAGTGTCACCGAAATTCGCGACAACGCGCCTTTGCCGGCCTTTGCCTTGCCGGGGCCGAAAGGTGGGTTCACCAATGCCGATCTGCTTGGGCGCTGGAGCTTTATGTTCTTCGGCTATACCCAATGTCCGGACATCTGCCCGACGGCGCTGACCCTGATGAAGGACGTCAAGACGACACTAGCCGCCGCCGTGCCGCCAGCGCCGGCTTTTCAGGTGGTGTTCGTTTCGGTCGATCCGCGCCGCGACACCCGTGAACTGCTGAGCAAGTACATGGCCGCATTTGATCCATCCTTCATCGGCGTTAGCGGTGACGACGCAGCGCTGGCGCCCTTGGTCAAGAACTTGGGCGTCTACTACCAGCGCAACGATGGAACGGATACGAAGCGCTATACAGTAGATCACTCTGCGTCATTCTACCTCATCGATCCGCAGGGTCGGCTGAAGGCGGTGTTTTCGCCGCCGCAGGAAGCCGCAAAAGTGGCTGCCAACTATCGCCGCATCACGCAGCGTTAGCCGCGCCAGTGCAGGCTTGCCGGCACTGGGCCCATGAACCCTTCGATTAAAAAGGGGGGGGGTTGCCGCCATTGAAGCATTGAAGCCGACGCCGAAAACGGCGCCACCGCCCAAAGCGGCGCCGCAATTCGCGCCTGCAAATTCGCCAGATTCGCGTCGAACGCCGGCATGTCCGGATCGATGCGATTCGCGATCCACCCCGCGAGCGTCAAGCCGCGTTGTTGCATCGCTTCCACGGTCAGCAGCGCATGATTCAAGCAGCCGAGGCGCATGCCCACCACCAAGATCAGCGGCAAATTCAAGCGCAGCGCCATATCCGCCGCGGTTTCATTTGCATTGAGCGGCACGAGCAAGCCGCCCACGCCTTCCACGATCACCGTGTCGGATCGGGATTCGATTTCGCGATACGCGGATTCGATGCACGCCAGGTCAATTTCAATCCCGGCTTGTTGCGCCGCGATATGCGGCGCGATCGGCGGCTCGAAGGCATAAGGATTCATCAACGCGAGCGGCAAGATCACATTCGACACCGCGCGCAGTTGCGCGACATCGTCGTTGAGCCAGCCTTCGGGGGTTTGCACGCAGCCGGCGGAGACCGGTTTCATCGCGGCGACCCGCTTGCCCGCCGCCACCCCGCTCTGAATCAAGGCTTTTGCCGCGAGCGTTTTACCCGCGCCGGTATCGGTGCCGGCAATAAACAAACCGCTCATCGCAGCCCCGCTTGCCGGGCTTGGATTTTGAATTCGATCATTTGTTGGCCATCCGCAAGTTTTGATTTTTTTTCATTCACCCAGGCGTGGCCATACACCACCTCGAAGGTGGCCGGCAGGCGGCCCGCTTGGCGCAGCCGCTCGTAGTGTTGCAGCATGGCATTCCATTTGCGCTTGCCCATCAAACCGTGCCCGCGCCCGCTGGTGACGTTGTGCGCGCCGATCGCCTTCAACTCGCGCAGCAAGGCGCTTACATCCGGGTAGGTCAGCGTGATGATTTCCATATCCATGACCGGCGCATTGAAACCGGCATACAGCAACTGGTCGCCGATGTCGTGCATATCGACGAAGCGGTTCACATGCGTATGGCCGTCGATGCCGCTGAAGGCTTGCCGCAACTCGCGCAAGGTATCCGGCCCGAAGGTGCTGAACATGAGCAATCCACCCGGCGCCAGCACACGCTGAAACTCGCTGAACGTCGATTGCAAATCATCGCACCACTGCAAGGCGAGATTCGACCACAACAGATTCACGCTGGAGGCTTTCAGCGGCAAGCGGCTGATATCGCCCCCCACATACTGCGGCAGGTTTCCGCTCAGAAAGGACAAGCTGCGCTTCCACCACGGATCACGATCGCGCGCGACTTGCAGCATGCTCTGTGCAATATCCAGCCCCAGCACGCGCGCTTTAGGATATCGATGCGCCAAGGCACGCGCACCCGCGCCGGTTCCCGCGCCCGCGTCCAGCACCCAATCCGGATCCAGCTTCACCCAATCCAGGCGCTGCAACATGCGCCGATTCACTTCGCGCTGCAGCACGGCGGCTTGATCATACGAGTGCGCCGCATGCTCGAAGGCTCGGCGCATCAGGCGCTTGTCGATTTGCACCGGCAGATCTTCAGCCATGGAGAAACCTCGTCATCGCATCGAGCGTCGCTTGGGGATGCGATAAAAACGGCGCATGCGCCGCGCCGCGCACCAACTCGAGTTGCGCGTGGGGCAAGGTTTGCGCCAGCCACTGCCCCGCTGCCGAGGGCGTCAGCGTATCGTGGCTGCCGTGAATCACCAGTGCCGCTTGCTGGATCGCACCCAACGCCTGACGCAAATCCGAATCGGCCAAAATCGCCAAGCCCGCGCGCAAGACTTCAAGACTCGGCCGGCCGCGCGCAAACAGCTTCGCGCGCAACTCGGATATTGTCGCCCGCGCCTCATCGCCGCTGCGGGCCTGCAAGGATAAAAAACGTTTCAAGGTTCCCTCGTAATCTTGTTCCAAACCAGTTGCGAATTCCGCCATCGCCGGGTCGGTTAGGCCATGCGCCCAGTCTTCGCGCTGACGGAAGCAAGGGGTGGCGCCGATCAATATCAACTTGCCGATCTGTTGCGGCGCAAGCCGCGCCCATTGCAGCGCCACCTGCCCCCCCAATGACCAGCCAACGACATGCGTGCGTTCCGGCAGCGCCCGCGCCACGCTGTGCGCTAAGGCTTCGAGCGTGTACGGCTCGCATGCCGGGCTAGCGCCATAGCCGGGCAAATCCACCACATGCACGCGAAACCGCTCTGCCAGCGCATCGCGCGCGCCCTCCCAAATCCCGCCGTGCATGCCCCATCCGTGCAGGAGCGCGAGGTCGGGACCATGGCCGCTCGATTCAACGTGGAGATGCAGCATAAAAATCTCTCACCGCAGAGGACGCGGAGGACGCAGAGGAAAAGCGATTAAGCGCGGGGGGAATAAATGCTTTGCGAATGAGTTCCAAAAATTTTCGTTTATCAAGTTCTCCTCTGCGTCCTCCGCGTCCTCTGCGGTTAAAGTTCTTGTGCCAGTTCATTCAACGCCTCCGTCAACCGCCGCACATCCTCCTTGCTATGCGCCGCCGAGAGCGAGATGCGCAGGCGCGCTTCGCCTTTGGGCACGGTGGGGGGACGAATCGCCGGCGCCAGGATGCCGCGCTCGCGCAAGGCCTCGCTCGCCGCCATCACTTCTCGATTGCCGCCGATGATCAGCGGCTGGATCGGCGTTTCGGAGGGCAGCAAGCGCCAGCTCGGGGTGTTCAAGCGCTGCTTGAGATAGGCCGCGAGTTCGCGCAGATGCCGGCGGCGCCAGGCATCAGTGCGCATCAAGTGCAGGCTGGTGATCAAGGCGCTGGCCAATAGCGGAGGGAAAGCCGTGGTGTAAATGTAGGTGCGCGCGCGCTGCATCACGGTTTGGATCAGCGTCTCGCTCCCGGCCACGAAAGCGCCGAACACGCCCGCCGCCTTGCCC
Organism: Hydrogenophilales bacterium; assembly: GCA_016235775.1. Lineage (GTDB taxonomy): Bacteria > Pseudomonadota > Gammaproteobacteria > Burkholderiales > Thiobacteraceae > RBG-16-58-11. The sequence continues at coordinate 11,546 of JACRIU010000084.1, read as the reverse complement.
AGCGTCGCCATGTAAATGATGCGCGGTGATTCGATGCCGAAATATTCCAGCACGCCACGCCCGTGTTCTCCCAGCACGCCGAAGCCGTGCGCATCGTCGAGCATCAGGCTCGCATCAAAGCGCTCGCACAGCGCGAGCAATTCGGGCACGGGGGCGATGTCGCCGTCCATGCTGAACACCGCATCGGTCACCACCAGCTTGCGCCGATGTTTGGCCGACGCCAGCATCACTTCCAATTGCTTGAGATCGAAATGGGAATAGCGCTGAAAACGCGCCCGCGACAACAGCGCCGCATCGTTGAGCGAGGCATGGTTGAGCTTGTCCGCCAGCACCAGATCGTTGCGCCCCATGAGCGCGGATACGATGCCGAGATTGGCCATGTAGCCGGTGGAAAACGTGAGCGCCGCCGCCTGCTGCACGAACGCGGCGAGTTCCTGCTCCAACTGGTGATGCGCCGCGCTGTGGCCCACGATCAAATGCGAAGCGCCCGCGCCGACGCCGTACTGCGCCGCGCCCCGGCACGCGCTATCGATCAGCGCGGGGTGGCTGGCGAGGCCGAGATAATCGTTGCTGCCGAAAGCGAGATAATCCTGACCGTCGATTTGAACATGCGCACCCTGCGCGCTTTCCAGGATGCGGCGCGAGCGCAGCAAACCTTGCGCTTCGAGCGCATGCAGGTCGTTGGCGAGATCAGGAAAGGGCATGAAACTTACACCGCGAAAAAGCATTAACGCAGAGGACGCGGAGGTACGCAGCGGTTTTCCTCCGCGCTCCTCCGCGCCCTCTGCGTTTCAAGCTTTTGCCTTTATCCGGCACGCAGCCCCGGCCCATCCTCGCCCAGCGGCCGCATGCCGAGTTTTTCCAGCAAGGCCATATCGCGCGCCGCTTCCGGGTTGCCGGTGGTGAGCAGCTTCTCGCCGTAGAAAATCGAATTCGCGCCGGCGAGGAAACACAGCGCTTGGATCGCCTCCCCCATCTCCTGCCGCCCGGCGGAGAGACGCACAAAACTTTTCGGCAGGGTGATGCGCGCCACGGCGATGGTGCGCACGAATTCGAGCGGGTCCAGCGCCTCGGCGCCATACAGCGGCGTGCCTTCGACTTGCACCAGCATATTGATCGGCACCGATTCCGGCTGCGGGTCGAGATTCGCCAACTGCGCGATCAAGCCGGCGCGGCTGGTGCGCGATTCGCCCATGCCGACGATGCCGCCGCAGCACACATTGAGCCCGGCGCGGCGCACGCGCAGCAGCGTGTCGAGCCGGTCTTGGTAATCGCGGGTGCTGATGATGCCGCCGTAGAATTCGGGGCTGGTGTCGAGATTGTGGTTGTAGTAATCGAGACCGGCGGATTTCAATTTTTCTGCTTGGCCGTCAGCCAGCATGCCGAGCGTCAGGCAGGTTTCCATGCCGAGCCCTTTGACGGCTTTCACCATTTCCATTACCGGCAGCAGGTCGCGCTCTTTCGGGCTGCGCCAGGCGGCGCCCATGCAAAAGCGCGTGGCGCCGGTGGCTTTGGCCGCCTGCGCCGCGGCGACGACTTCCGCCACTGGCAGCATGGCTTCGTTTTCTACGCCGGCAGGATGGCGCACAGATTGCGGGCAGTAGCCGCAATCTTCCGGGCAGCCGCCGGTCTTGATCGACAGCAGCGTGGACAACTGCACCACGTTCGGATCGAAATGGCTGCGGTGCACGGTCTGCGCGCGGTACATCAAGTCACTAAACGGCAGCGCAAACAAGGCCTCTATTTGCGCCACACTCCATGCCGCGACCGCGGCTTGTTCCATTACAGCATCACTCATTGACCGGCACCTCGATGACAATATCGCGCCACGCTTCACGCCGCGCTTTGAAAATTTCCCAGATCGCCGCCGGAATCAAACCGATCGCGATCAGAGCCCAAATAACGAACACCCCCTTGAAGCCGCCGACCCAGCTCAAAATGGGTTGCCCGGCAATCACCATCGCGCCCACCACGCCGTAAAATCGATACCCGGCCCGGCGCGTATAGCGCGCGACCCGCTCATCCGGATGGTGCGCGTTCGCCGCATACACGAACATCGAGGCGCCAATCCAAATCATGAACAAGGGAATCGGTATGATCACAGCCACGATAGTGGCAAGATTGAATACCTGCGCCGCGAAACGGCAGCGGTCGGCTTCAAGCACTTTTTTGATTTTCACGACGCTTTATGCTTTACAGCAACATTGGATAAACTTGTTGAATAATCTATGAATTTCGGAATCAAGTCAATTCTACAGCCGACCCAAATGAATAGCCGCCTAAAATTAAGGCAAGCCCTGTTCGGACAAGATTGCCTGTTATGTGCAGCGGCCAGCGGCGCGCAAATGCTCTGTCCCGCGTGCCATGCCGGCCTGCCGCACATCGCTTCCGCCTGCCCGTGCTGCGCTGCGCCAAGCGCCGGCCAAGTGTGCGGCGAATGTTTGAAACACCCGCCGTCTTTTGACCGCACCCGCGCCGCACTGGAATATGCTTTCCCCGCAGACAAACTGATCCAGGCTCTCAAATATGGCGGCCAACTCGCCTTGGCTAAATTATTCGGGAGTTTGCTGGCCGAAGCGGTTGCCGATCAAGCCCGTCCCGAGGCGATCTTGCCCATGCCGCTGCACCCGGCGCGGCTGAAAATGCGCGGCATCAATCAAGCGCTGGAAATCGCCAAAGTCATCAGTAAACGGCGCAATATCTTGCTTGCGCCCGGCCTCGCCCAGCGCGTGGTGGACACCACACCGCAGGCCTCCTTGCCGATCGATGCGCGGCACACGAATGTGAAAGGCGCATTTGCCTGCGACAAGGATTTGCGCGGCCAACACATCGCCGTGGTGGACGACGTCATGACCAGCGGCGCGACCCTGAATGAATTGGCGAAAATCTTGAAGCGCGCCGGGGCGGCGCAAGTGGATGTGTGGGTTGTGGCGCGCGCGGTCATGCACCATTAACTCGACCGAGCAAAATGAACCCGCAGAAAATCGAGCAGGCCGTCACCCTGATTTGCGATCAGGGTTGTGTACGCATCCGCATGTTGATCCAGCTACTCGAAACGGGTGCCGCGATTCAGGAAACCACAGAACTGGACGAGGCAGAACGCCAGGCTGTGCTGGCGGAGTTGAAAAGCATCATGGCAGTCTATGACCTGCGCAAGTAAGCCGCGCTGGTTGAGCTTCCCGTTGAAAACGTATTCCACGAATACTGGCGCAAGCATCCTGCTTGCATGACGGCTGGAAGCCGGCGCTACAGAAAACCCGCTGCTTGGCAGCGCTATCTCGGCACCGAGACTTGCACCATGCGCGCTTCGATCGTGGCCGCTTGCCGCGCGAGGTAGGGCGAATTCGGGCGCTTCTCGAAATAGCGCGGGCGCGGCACCATGGCCGCCAAGCGCGCGGCTTGATAAGGGGAAAGACCCGCCGCGCTGCTTCGGTAATAATGCCGCGCGGCGGCTTCGGCGCCGTATACGCCTTCGCCCCATTCGATCACGTTCAAATAGATTTCCAGGATGCGGCGCTTGGGCATCATTTTTTCCAACATCAGCGTGATGATGGCTTCCTGGCCTTTGCGCACATAGGAACGCTCGCCGGAGAGAAATAAATTCTTCGCCAACTGCTGGCTGATGGTGGAGCCGCCGGCGACCACCTTGCCCTTCTTTTCGTTTTTCTTAAGCGCCTTCTCGATCCCTTCGATATCGAAACCTTCGTGCGCCAGAAATTTCGCATCTTCGGCCGCGATCAATGCGCGCTTGAGATGGATCGAGATTTTTTCGTAGGGCACCCAGCGGTATTTCAGCGCCGCATCCTCGCCCATTTTTTCTTGCAGCAGCACCAAGCGCCGCTCCATGAACGCCGTCGCGCCCGGATTGTGATCGACATACCACCACACGTGAGCAAAGATCCATAGCTCATAGGCGAGCACCAAAACAATCACCAGCGCAATGCTGCGCCACAACCAACGCCAAATCTTTTTTAACATTTTGGAACCACGAATGAACATGAATGAACACGAACTTTCAAACCGATTTTGTTATTCGTGTGTATTCGTGTGTATTCGTGGTTGCTAAACTTTTCTCAACATCTCAATCACCGGCTGTGTTTCTGGCCGTACACCGCGCCATACATAAAACGATTCCGCCGCCTGTTCCACCAGCATGCCCAGGCCATCCGCCAGGTGCGTAGCATGATTGGTCTCGGCGAACGCGAGAAACGGGGTGAGTCCTTTGCCGTACATCATGTCGTAGGCCAGCGCGCCGGGCGCGAGGATGCGCGGCGGCAAGGGCGGCAATTCGTCGTTGAGGCTGCTCGATGTGGCGTTGATCACCAGATCGAAACGCCCCCCGGCCAGGCCCGGGTAATCGCTCGCCTGCACTTTGCCGTAGGCCGCGAATTGCTGTGCGAGCGCTTCCGCTTTATGCGGCGTGCGGTTGGCCAGCGTCAGAGAATTCGGCCCGCATGACAGCAAGGGCAGCAGCACCCCGCGCGCAGCCCCCCCCGCGCCCATCAGCAACACATCTTTCCCCTGGATAGCGAAACCGAGATTTTGCGTAATGTCGCGCACCAGCCCCGCGCCATCGGTGTTATCCCCCAAGACTTGCTCGCCGTTGAAGCGCAAGGTATTTACCGCTTGGGCAAGCCGGGCGCGATCGGTGAGTTCTGTCGCGTAACGAAAAGCTTCTTGCTTGAAGGGCACCGTTACATTCACGCCTCGCCCCCCAGCCGCGCGAAAAGCCTCTACCGCCTGCACGAACCCCTCCAGCGGCGCGAGCAAGGCTTCATATGCGAGGTCATGCCCGGTCTGGCGCGCGAACGCGGCATGAATCAGCGGCGACTTGCTGTGGGAAATGGGATTGCCGATAACGGCGTAACGGTCGGACATCTGTGAGCAGTGAGCAGCAGTGAGCAGTAGCGAATTGTAGCCCAGCTTCCAGCTTACCGCTCACCGCTCCCTAACTCTGCATCCAAGGCAATCCCGCCTTTTTCCAGCCATTGATATTGCGCTGCTGGCTGACTTTATCGCGGTCGCCCTCGAAGCCTTCGATCACGTTGTAGCACTCGTTGTAGCCGGCAAGTGTTGCGGCTTCGGCGGCTTTGTGCGAGCGGCCGCCGCTGCGGCAGATGAACATCACCAGCGCTTCGGGATCCACCATTTGCTTGAACTGTTGCAGAAAGTAGGGGTTGGGGTGCCAACCGGGATAGGTCAGCCATTCCACTTGCACCGCGCCGGGGATGATGCCGGTCAAATCCCATTCGGCGCGGGCGCGCACGTCCACCAGTTTGGCTTGCGGGGCCATCGTCAAGATTGCGTGCGCTTCCTGCGGCGTCAATGCGCCGAGATAGGGTAAATGCGCCTGCTGGGCCCGGTCTTGGGCCAGGGTCAGGATTTCGCTGATCGTGGGCATTGTTCGTTCTCTATGATTTGCGGCTGCTACAATCGAGTATAGCCATTTTCTTTCAATCGAGCCTATCTTGCACGCCGCGCATTCCCACCCGCATCGCCACAGCGACCGTTACCACGAAACGCAGAAATCCACCTGGATCAGCGTCTGGATCAATTTGTTTCTCACCGTGCTGCAAATCGTGGCCGGGTATTTCGGACGATCGCAAGCCTTGATGGCGGATGGTTTGCATTCGCTCTCTGATATGTTGTCCGATTTCCTAGTGCTGTATGCGAACCGCGAGAGCAATCGCTCGGCGGATGCCACGCATCCCTACGGCCATGCGCGGATTGAAACCGCCGCCACTTTCATTCTGGGGGTAGTGCTGGCAGGTTTAGGCTTGGCGCTGTTGTGGGCCGCGGGCGCCAAACTGCAAGACCCGTCCGCGATCCAGCCGGTGCATGTGGCCACGCTGTATATCGCCATGATCACTTTGGTGTCGAAGGAACTGCTGTATCGCTATCTGATGGCGGTGGCGAAGAAATTGCGCTCGCAACTGCTGGCGGCGAACGCTTGGCATTCGCGTTCGGATGCGGCTTCCTCGCTGGTGGTGGTGGCGGGCATCGGCGGCAATTTGCTGGGGTATCGCTTTCTCGATCTGATCGCGGCGGTATTGGTAGCCTTCATGATCGTGCATATGGGTTGGAAGATGGCCTTCCAAGCACTTTCGGATTTGATTGACACTGCGCTCGACGAAGCATCCGTCGCCAAAATTCGCGCCACCATCGAGCGCACACCCGGGGTGCTCGGCCTGCATGAGCTACGCACGCGCAAGATGGGCGATCAAGCCTTGGTCGACGCGCATATTCTGGTCGATCCGCGCATCAGCGTTTCTGAAGGCCACCATATCGCGGAGCGCGCGCGCAAGCGCGTATTGGACAACCATGAAGTGCTCGATGTGATGGTGCACATCGACCCCGAAGACGATGACATGGAAAAACCTTCCGTCCACTTACCCAGCCGTGACGAGTTGATCGCGCATTTGCAGGCAGGCATGCTGGGCGATTTGCCGGAGCCGGAGCGCATTGTGTTGCACTATCTCGGCGGCAAGGTAGAAGCGGAGCTCTATTTGCCCGCCGCGGTCTACGATCAGCCCGCGCAGTTGGCGCGCTTGCGTGAGCGCTTGGCTGATTTTCTGCGTGACGATGCTTATTTTGCAGAAATTCGCCTGCATTATTCTGCGCACTAAAATGGTGCGATTGGAGACAGATGCGCACCAGAGCGGTGCGTATCCATCATTTACACCGCAAAAACAGCTTGTGGCATAATGCTTTTTTTCGTTTTTCGCGTGGCACGTTTTCTGCTATTTATCTGCCCGAAACACTAAATTCACGCAGTTTTAATTAATCACTTACGCTTCATCTGAGGAGGAATCACATGGCGGTCGCCGACGTAATGAAAATGATTAAAGACAACGAAGTGCGTTTCGTTGACTTTCGCTTCACCGATACCCGCGGCAAGGAGCAGCACGTATCCGTGCCGGTCAGCGCGTTCGACGAGGACAAGTTCGAAAGCGGCCACGCGTTCGATGGCTCTTCCATCGCCGGCTGGAAAGGCATTCAAGCCTCCGACATGATTCTGATGCCGGATCCGAACACCGCCAACATGGATCCGTTCATGGAAGAATCCACGCTGATCCTGACTTGCGACGTGATCGAACCGACCGACATGAAGGGTTATGACCGCGATCCCCGCTCCATCGGCAAGCGCGGCGAAGCCTATCTGAAGTCCACCGGCATCGGCGACACCGTGTATTTCGGCCCGGAGCCCGAATTCTTCATTTTTGATTCCATTACCTGGCATAGCGACATGTCCGGCTGCTCCGTAAAGATTGAAGCGCAGGAAGCTGCTTGGAGTTCCAACGAAAAATACGAAGGTGGCAACATCGGCCACCGCCCCGGCGTAAAAGGCGGCTATTTTCCGGTGCCCCCGGTCGATAGCCTGCAGGACGTGCGTTCCGCCATGTGCCTGGCGCTGGAAGAAATGGGCGTGCCGGTTGAAGTGCATCACCACGAAGTGGCGACCGCCGGCCAGTGCGAAATCGGCACCAAATTCAGCAGCTTGACGCAGCGCGCCGACTGGACCCAGATTCTGAAATACGTGGTACAAAACGTGGCGCACTCCTATGGCAAAACCGCCACCTTCATGCCCAAGCCCATCGTCGGCGACAACGGCTCCGGCATGCACGTGCATCAATCCATTTGGAAAGGCGGCCAGAACCTGTTCGCAGGCAACGGTTACGCCGGCTTGTCCGAACTCGCGCTGTTCTACATCGGCGGCATCATCAAGCACGCCAAGGCGCTGAATGCGATCACCAACCCCGGCACCAACTCCTACAAGCGTCTGGTGCCCGGTTTCGAAGCCCCGGTGATGCTGGCCTACTCCGCCAAGAACCGCTCCGCTTCGATCCGCATCCCGCATGTGGCCAACCCCAAAGGCCGCCGCATCGAAGTGCGTTTCCCGGATCCTTCCGCCAACCCCTACCTCGCCTTCACCGCGCTGATGATGGCCGGCCTGGACGGCATCCAGAACAAGATTCACCCAGGCGACGCCATGGACAAAAACTTGTACGACTTGCCGCCGGAAGAAGAGAAAAAGATTCCGAAGGTGTGCCATTCCCTGGATATGGCGCTGGAGCATCTGGACAAGGATCGTGAATTCCTGACCCGCGGCGGCGTATTCTCCAACGAAATGATCGATGCCTACATTGATCTGAAGATGGAAGAAGTGACGCGCTTCCGCATGACCACGCATCCGGTCGAGTTCGACATGTATTACAGCCTGTAATCGGGCATCTCTACAGCAGCAAACGAAGGGCGGCCTCGTGCCGCCCTTTTTCTTTGATTAACCGCATGCAGGTCAACGCCATGCATGAAATTTCGTTTATCCTCTCAAGGGTTACGTTGCAAAGCCGATTGCTCTGGCATAAACTCGATTCACCCTCATGAAACCAATTTACCTTCACCCACTGGTAAGCCCCCTCATCGTAGCGCTATTGCTGACGATGAGCGCGCGCACCAGCGCCGAAGGGATGTACAAACATGTGGACGAGCAAGGACGCGTGACTTATTCCAACACCCCGATCAAGGGCGGGAAAAAAGTCGATCTGCCGCCGTTGACCACGCTGCCCGCGCCGAAGGCCGCCCCCAAGCCCGCGCCTAAAGCCGAAGCAGAACCCGATAAAGAATCGCGGCGCAAAACGCTGCAAGAACAAATCGCCAAAGAAGAAAAGGCCTTGGCAGCGGCGAAGGCCGCGGCCAAAGAAGGGGCGGAAAAACCCGAAGTGTTCACGCGCACCAAGACCGTGATCGGCAAAGACGGCAAGCCGAAACAGGTCACCGAAACCGGCCGCAATGTCGTGGCGTATGAAGAAAAAATGAAAACACTCAACGACAAAGTCGCGCTGCACGAAAAAAACCTGGAAAAGCTCAAGGCCGAGCTGGCCGGCCTGGACGGTAAAAAACCAAGCGACGCTATAGAAGAAAAAAAGTGAACCTGATTCGCGCAGCCCTGCTCCTCACCGCCACCTTTCTCGCTCTCCCCGCCACCGCCGAAATATACAAATACGTGGATGAGAACGGCCGCATCACCTACACCAATGTGCCAAAAAGAGGCGCGAAGAAACTCGACCTGGACCCCATATCGGCCGCGAAAACGCGCAATAACACCGGCCCGGCGAGTTTCCCCAAGGTGGACAACCAAACCCAGAAAAAGCGCGATGATCAGCGCAAGCAGATACTGCAAGAGGAGCTGGCCACCGAGGAAAAATCACTCGCCGATTCGAAAACCGCGCTGAAAGAAGGTGAAGCACAACGCCTGGGCGATGAAGCGCGCAACTATCCCAAGTACCTCGACCGCATCAAGAAACTCAAAGACAACGTCGCGCTGCACGAGAGAAATATTGACGCCCTGAAGAAGGAAATGGGCGAGTTCAAATAGGTTTACCCCCCTGGCCCGCTTATTGCTGGTCATATTGCTATTATGATTAGCAATGACCCTTACCCGAATGCTGGCGTGAACGAATCCCCCCCTCTTGGACTGGAGCAGTTGTCCACCGCGATGCTCCTGCTCGACCGGGATTTTCGGGTTTGCTACGCCAATCCGGCAGCGGAAAATCTGTTCGAGTTCAGCCGCAAGACCATCGCCGGCACGCCCGTCAACCAGGTTTTTATCGAAACCGGCGGCCTGATCGCCGCTTGCGAGGCGGCTTTCACCAATAGCGCCAGCTATACCGAGCACGAAATGACATTGGCCACCTGCGCGCATACTTTTCAAGTCAGCCTCACCGTCAGCCCGGTGTTCGCGGGGGGGCCGCGCTTGCTGCTCGAATTTCACCAAATCGACAAACACCTGAAGATCGCGCGCGAGGAACGCATGCAGTTGCAGCAGCAATACAACCGCGAAATGCTGCGCAACCTGGCGCATGAGATCAAAAATCCGCTCGGCGGCATTCGCGGCGCGGCGCAACTGCTGGAGCATGAACTGCCCAAGCAAAGTTTGCGCGAATACACCCAAGTCATCATCAAGGAAGCGGATCGGCTGCAATCGTTGATGGACCGGCTGCTCGCGCCGAACCGTATCGCCAAGTTTTCCTCGGTTAACGTGCACGAGGTGTTGGAGCGGGTGCGCAGCCTGATCCTGGCCGAGCACCCGGAAGGGCTCATCCTGCGCCGCGACTACGACACCAGCCTGCCGGATCTGATGGCCGACCACGAACAATTGATCCAGATCGTGCTCAACATCGTGCGTAACGCGGTGCAGGCGATGCAGGGCCAAGGCGAAATCACCTTCCGCACGCGCATCGCACGCCATGTCACGCTCAGCAAAAAAAACCACCGCATGGCGATCGAGCTGATGATTATCGACAACGGCCCCGGCATCCCCGAGGCTATCCGCGAGCAGATTTTTTATCCGCTGGTCACCAGCAAGGAAGAGGGCACCGGCCTCGGGCTCACCATCGCACAAACCTATGTCGCGCATCACGGCGGCAGCATCGATTGCGACAGCCGGCCCGGCCGCACCTGCTTCACCGTGCTGCTGCCCTATAATCATTTCAACACCCACTAAGACACCAATCATGACCGAAACCCAACCCATCTGGATTATCGACGACGACCGCTCCATTCGCTGGGTGTTCGAGAAAGCGCTCGCGCGCGAAAGCCTGGAATTCAAATCATTCGGCTCCGCCAAGGAGGCGCTCACCGAATTGGAGCGCGCCACGCCGCAAGTCGTGGTGAGCGACATTCGCATGCCCGGCGGCTCCGGGCTCGATCTGCTGCAAACCATCAAGGAACGGCACCCCGGCATCCCGGTCATCATCATGACCGCTTATTCGGATCTGGATAGTGCGGTGGCCGCGTTTCAAGGCGGCGCGTTCGAATATCTGGCGAAGCCGTTCGATGTGGATCACGCGGTGGAACTGATCCGGCGCGCCTTGGACGAGAGCCGGCGCGGGCAAGTCGCGGCGGAAGAAATCGAAGGCGCGCAGGAAATTCTCGGCCAAGCGCCGTCGATGCAAGAGGTGTTCCGCGCCATCGGCCGCCTGGCGCAATCGCTCGCCACCGTAATGATCACCGGCGAATCCGGCACCGGCAAGGAATTGGTTGCGCGCGCTCTGCATCGCCACAGTCCGCGCCGCGACAAACCTTTCATCGCCATCAACACCGCCGCGATCCCGAAGGATTTGCTGGAATCGGAACTGTTCGGCCATGAGCGCGGCGCGTTCACCGGCGCGGCAGCCATGCGCCGCGGCCGCTTCGAGCAAGCCGACGGCGGCACGCTGTTTCTGGACGAGATCGGCGACATGCCGCCGGATTTGCAGACGCGCCTGCTGCGCGTGTTGTCCGACGGCCAGTTTTATCGCGTCGGCGGGCACCAGCCGATCAAGGCCAATGTGCGGGTGATCGCGGCCACGCATCAAAATCTGGAACAGCGCGTGAAACAAGGGCTGTTCCGCGAAGACCTGTTCCATCGCTTGAATGTGATTCGCCTGCGCCTGCCCAGCTTGCGCGAACGGCGCGAAGACATCCCGTTGCTCGCCAATCATTTTCTGGCGAAAAGCGCGATTGAACTGAATGTCGAGCCCAAAAAACTTTCCGAGGCCGCGCAC
>JACRIU010000008.1 GCA_016235775.1 Hydrogenophilales bacterium | reverse complement strand
ATGCCACGTTGCCTCGTTTTTGAGGCGGCTACAATTCTATTAGCATTTATGGCGACCGCTTTCGGGAATGCTTCCATCCGTCCGCTTCTGGCGCTTACGGTTAGGCCGAGCAATCTTAGTCGACCATCTCATAACGCTGCAAAAGAGACATGCAACGAGCAAACCATGACCGCCTCATTTGAGTCGGCTTCAGCTAATCGCGCTACAAAATGGAATCGTAATCCATGACCAGCGGCGCATGGTCCGAAAACCGCTGCTCCTTGTACACCGCCGCGCGCTGCGCCGTCGCGCCGACGCCGGGCGTGGCGACCTGATAGTCGATGCGCCAACCGACGTTCTTTGCCCGGGCCTGGCCGCGATTCGACCACCAGGTATAGGCTTCTCCGGTCGCGTCGGGGCACAGCCGGCGATGGACATCGACGAAGCCGACCTGATCAAAAATCTCGGTCATCCAGGCGCGCTCTTCCGGCAGGAAACCGGAATTTTTCAGGTTGCCTTTCCAGTTCTTGAGGTCGATTTCCTGATGCGCGATATTCCAGTCGCCACAGATTACGACTTCGCGCCCGCTGGCTTTGAGTGCCTTTAGGTGCGGCATGAAGTGCTGCATGAAGCTGAATTTGGCTTGCTGGCGTTCTTCGGACGAGGAGCCGGAAGGCGCGTAAAGCGAGACGACGCTCAGATTGCCGAAATCGGCTTGCAGGTAGCGGCCCTCGGCGTCGATGTCGAGAATACCCAGGCCTTCGATGATTTGGTCCGGCTGCTTCTTCGCATACAAACCGACACCGCTATAACCCTTTTTTTCCGCATAGTGAAAATAGCCGAAGAATTTGTCCGGCTGCAGCATCTCGCGCGTCAGGTCGGTAGCGTGGGCTTTTAGCTCCTGCACGCACACCACGTCGGCATGCTGCTTGTGCAGCCACTCGAAAAAACCCTTGTTGCTGGCGGAGCGGATGCCGTTGAGGTTCGCGGTTATAATTCGCAAATTACTTCTCTTGTGATCGTCATGGAAACTTTTCGACAGGAATTTATCGAGTACGCTATTGCCAAACAAGTATTGATGTTTGGCGAATTCAAGACCAAGGCCGGGCGGCTGTCGCCGTATTTTTTCAATACCGGTTTGTTCAACGATGGCGCGTCGCTGGCCAAGCTGTCGCAATTCTACGCGAAAGCGATTGAGGCGGCGCGCATCGACTACGACATGCTGTTCGGGCCCGCCTACAAGGGCATCCCGCTGGTGGCGGCGATCAGCGTGGCGCTCGCGAATGGCGGGCGCAATGTGCCGTTTTGCTTCAACCGCAAAGAGGCCAAGGATCACGGCGAGGGCGGCGCGACGGTGGGCGCGCCCCTAAAGGGAAGGGTGTTAATTGTCGATGATGTCATCTCGGCCGGCACCTCGGTGCGTGAATCGGTAGGCCTGATCCGCGCCCAGGGTGCTGCGCCATGCGGCGTGGCAATTGCGCTGGATCGGCAGGAGCGCGGCCAGGGCGAGTTGTCGGCGGTGCAGGAAGTGACGCGTGATTATGGCCTGCCCGTGATAGCGATCGCCACGCTGGAAAACTTAATCGCCTATTTACGTGTCCAACCCACGCTTGCCACGCATCTGGAAAAAGTGTTGGAATATAAGCGTCAATACGGCGCAAGGAGTGCAACATGAATCGTTTGTTAATGATTATTTCGATGGGCTTGGCCTTCAGCCTGCCCGCTCAGGCCACCATGTACAGATGGGTTGATGACAAAGGTAAGGTGCACTACGGCGACACCATTCCGCCGGAGTATGCGAAACAGGGCAACGCTCAACTCAATCAAAGCGGGGTGGTGGTGAAAAAAACCAATGCCGCGCTCACGCAGGAGCAAATCAAGGCGCGCGACGATGCGGAGGCCAAGGAAAAAGCGGACAAAGCGACTGCCGCCGAACAACAACGGCGCGATAAAGCCTTGCTCGCGACTTACACCGATTTTAAGGAAATCGACTTGGCCTTGCAGCGCAACCTGGGTCAGGTGGACATTCAGATCAAGAGCAACGAACTCAGGATCAAATCTATACAGGGCCGGCTGGATGGGCTGAAAAAACAGGAAGCCGGTTTTGTGCAACGGAAAAAAGCCGTGCCGCCCGATATCAGCAGCGACATCAAAAAAACCGAAGAAGAGATGGGGCGTTTCCGCGGCAATATAGCCAATTTTGAGAAGGAAAAAGAGGGGATGCGCACACGCTTTGCCGCGGATAAAGTCCGTTTCCGCGAGTTAAAAGGGCTGCCGCCCGAAGCGGTGGCCGCGCCGGCGCCCGCCCCGATCGCGCCCCCTACCCCGCCGGTCGCGCCGGTCAAACCCACCGTTCCGGCGCCCACTCCGGCGGCGAGTCCTGCCAAAAAATAAGCTGTTTGTAGCGCCGGCATCCCTGCCGGCAAGCCCTATAAGACCCTAACCGGCCAGCTTTTTCTTCAGCAGATCGTTCAATTGCTGGGGGTTGGCCTTGCCCTGGGTGGCTTTCATCGCCTGGCCGATGAAGAAGCTGAACAACTTGTCTTTACCCGAGCGGTATTGCGCCAGTTGATCCGGATTGGCGGCGATGATGCCGTCGATGATTTTTTCGATGGCGCCGGTGTCGGTGATTTGCTTCAAGCCCTTGGCCTCGATAATCGCGTCCGCATCACCTTCGCCTTGCCACATGGCTTCGAACACTTCCTTGGCGATCTTGCCCGAAATGGTATTGTCGGCGATGCGCTTGACCAGGCCGGCGAGCCGATCCGCTGAAACCGGGCTATGCGCAATTTCCAAGCTGTCGCGCTTCAATGCGCCGGCCAGGTCGCCCATCACCCAGTTGGCGGCGGCTTTGGCGTGCGCCGCACCGGCTTGATTCACCACTTGCTCGAAATACGCCGCCATGGCGCGGCTCGTGGTGAGCACGCTCGCGTCATAGCCGGATAAGCCGAATTCGCGCATGAAGCGCGCGCGCTTGGCTTGCGGCAGCTCCGGCAAGGTTTTTTGAATCTCCTCGATCATGGCTTCGCTGATTTTCATCGGCAGCAAATCCGGATCGGGGAAGTAGCGGTAGTCGAAGGCTTCCTCTTTCGAGCGCATGGAGCGCGTCTCGTCCTTATCCGAATCGTAGAGCCGGGTTTCTTGCGCGATTTTGCCGCCGGCTTCGATGATTTCGATCTGGCGCGCGACTTCGTATTCGACGGCGCGCTCCAAAAAGCGGAAGGAGTTCAGGTTTTTGATCTCGCAGCGGGTGCCGAGTTTATCCGTGCCCAGGGGGCGCACCGAGACATTGGCGTCGCAGCGGAACGAGCCTTCCTGCATATTGCCGTCGCAGATATCGAGGTACTGCACCAGGGAATGCAGGGTCTTGGCGTAGGCCACGGCTTCGGCGCTGCCGCGCAAATCCGGTTCGGACACGATTTCCAGCAGCGGCGTGCTGGCGCGGTTCAAGTCGATGCCGGTCATGCCGTGAAAATCTTCGTGCAGCGATTTGCCGGCGTCTTCTTCCAAGTGCGCGCGGGTGATGCGAATGGTTTTTTCCGTATCGCCTACCTGGATGGCGATGCTGCCTCCCTCCACGATCGGCAATTCATACTGGCTGATCTGATAACCCTTGGGCAGGTCGGGGTAGAAATAATTTTTGCGCGCGAACACCGAGGTGCGATTGATCTTGGCGCCGACCGCCAGGCCGAACTTGATCGCCCGCTCGGCTGCGCCCTTGTTCATTACCGGCAGCACGCCGGGCAGCGCGATATCCACGGCGCAGGCTTGAGTGTTGGGGGCCGCGCCATAAGCGGTGGCGGCGCCGCTGAAAATCTTCGATTGGGTGGAGAGCTGTGCATGCACTTCCAGCCCGATAACAACTTCCCATTGCATAAAAAACTCCTTGGTGAGCGGTAAGCAGGGAGCGGGGAGCAACCCACCCGCTTACTGCTTACCGCTTACGGTTCACAACAAAGGCATGCGCTGATGCCAATTGGTCGCAAGTTGGTATTGGTGCGCGACGTTCAACATTTTCGCCTCGGCAAAATAATTACCGATGATCTGCAAGCCCACTGGGCGGCCGTTGGCGCCGAATCCGGCGGGGATCGACATGCCCGGCAAGCCGGCGAGGTTGACGGCGATGGTGTAGATGTCCGACAGATACATCGATACCGGGTCGTCGCTTTTCTCGCCCAAATTGAACGCGGTGGTGGGTGTGGTCGGGCCCATGATCACGTCGCATTGTTTAAACGCATCGGTGAAATCCTGCGCGATCAAGCGGCGCAGTTTTTGCGCCTTCAGGTAATACGCGTCGTAATAGCCGGCGGACAAAACATAGGTGCCGATCAGGATGCGGCGTTTCACTTCCGCGCCGAAGCCTTGGGCGCGGGATTTTTGGTACATGTCCGTCAGGTCTTTATATTGCGGCGCGCGATGGCCGTAGCGCACGCCGTCGTAGCGCGCCAGATTGCTCGACGCTTCGGCCGGGGCCAGCACGTAATACACCGGGATGGAGAGCTGGGTGTTGGGCAGGCTGATTTCCACCACCTGCGCGCCGAGTTTTTTGTATTCGGCAAGCGCCGCTTCGATGGTCTGGGCCACGTCGGGCGCCAAACCTTCCGCGAAATATTCCTTGGGCAGGCCGATTTTCAAGCCGGCCAACGGCGCTGCCAAATCGCGCGTGTAGTCCTCGACCGGGCGCTCCAGGCTGGTGGAGTCGCGGTTGTCGAAGCCCGCCATGGCGTTGAGCAGCAGGGCGCAATCTTCCGCGCTCTTGGCCATCGGCCCGCCTTGGTCGAGACTGGAGGCAAAGGCGATCATGCCGTAGCGCGACACCACGCCATAGGTCGGCTTGATACCGGTGATGCCGGTCAGCGCCGCCGGCTGGCGAATCGAGCCGCCGGTGTCAGTGCCGGTCGCAGCCGGGCAGAGGCGCGCGGCGATGGCGGCAGCGGAACCGCCAGAGCTGCCGCCCGGCACGGCCAACTTATCCCAGGGGTTTTTAACCGCGCCGAAATGCGAGGTCTCGTTCGACGAGCCCATGGCGAATTCGTCCATATTGGTCTTGCCCAGATTCACCGCACCCGCTGCGTTAAAGCGTTCGATCACGTTGGCATCATAGGGCGCGATGAAATTGCCGAGCATCTTCGAGCCGCAAGTGGTGCGCCAGCCTTGGGCGCAAAAAATATCCTTCTGCGCGATGGGGATGCCGGTCAATATTCCCCCTTTGCCGGCGGCCAGCAGCTTGTCGGCGGCATCGGCCTGCGCCAGGCTTTTCTCGGCATCGACGGTAATGAAGGCGTTCAGTTCGGGATTAAACTGCTCGATGCGCGCAAGATAAGACTGCGTCAGCTCGCGGCTGGAGATTTTCTTGGCGGCAAGGGCGGCGGCAAGTTCTTTAAGACTGCTGTTTATCATATTGACCTGTCTTTTTAACCGCAGAGGACGCAGTGGACGCGGAGTAAGACAAAATATGTTTTTCCTCTGCGTCCTCCGCGTCCTCCGCGGTGAATGCTTTATTCAATGACCTTGGGAACGAGGTACAGACCCGCTTCTACTTGCGGCGCGACCGCTTGAAAGGCTTCGTGCCGGTCGCTTTCGGTGACCCGGTCCTCGCGTAGGCGCAGGGAAACATCTTGCGCATGAGCCATGGGCGCGATGCCGTCGGTGTTGACTGCCTGCATCTGCTCTACCAGGCCGAGAATATTGGTCAGCTGGCCGAGCACCGGCGCCACTTCTTTGTCCTCGATTTCGATCCGGGCGAGGTGGGCGATGCGCTTCACATCGGCTTCGGTCAATGACATGGATTTCACCTGGAAACGTTAACTAAATAAGCCTTATAGGGTATCATAAACCCCTTATTTAACGCACCCCTACACGGTATTGAACATGTTTGGATTTCTCCGCGGCTACTTCTCCACTGACCTCGCAATTGACCTGGGCACCGCCAACACGCTGATCTACGTGCGCGGCAAGGGCATCGTGCTCGACGAACCTTCCGTGGTGGCGATTCGCCAGGAAGGCGGCCCCGCCGCCAAAAAAACCATCCAGGCGGTGGGCATCGAGGCCAAGCAGATGCTGGGCCGCACCCCCGGCTCGATCACCGCCATCCGCCCCATGAAAGACGGCGTGATCGCCGATTTCACCATCACCGAGCAGATGCTCAAGTATTTCATCAAAAAAATTCACGGCTCGCATATGTTCGGCCCCAGCCCGCGCATCATCATCTGCGTGCCGTGCGGATCGACCCAGGTGGAGCGGCGCGCGATTCGCGAATCGGCCATCGGCGCCGGCGCGCGCCATGTGTATCTGATCGAAGAGCCGATGGCGGCGGCGATCGGCGCCGACCTGCCGGTGGCGGAAGCGACCGGATCGATGGTGGTGGACATCGGCGGCGGCACCACCGAAGTGGGCGTGATCTCCTTGGGCGGCATCGTCTACGCGGCCTCGGTGCGTGTGGGCGGCGATAAATTCGACGAAGCCATCATCAACTACATTCGCCGCAATTACGGCATGCTGATCGGCGAATCCACCGCAGAAAACATCAAGAAACAAATCGGTTCCGCCTTCCCCGGCTCGGAAGTGCGCGAGATGGAAGTCAAAGGCCGCAACCTGGCGGAAGGCATTCCGCGCAGCTTCACCATCTCCAGCAACGAAATTCTCGAAGCCTTGACCGACCCGCTCAACAGCATCGTGTCGGCGGTGAAATCCGCCCTGGAGCAAACTCCGCCCGAGCTGGGTGCGGACATCGCCGAAAAAGGCATGGTGCTGACCGGCGGCGGCGCACTGTTACGTGATATCGACCGCCTGCTGATGGAAGAAACCGGCTTGCCCGTGATCGTGGCCGAAGACCCGCTGACTTGCGTGGTGCGCGGTTCCGGTCGCGCGTTGGAGGAAATGGAACGGCTGTCTACTGTGTTCACCAACGATTGATGCTGAATAAAACCATTCGCCACAGAGGACACAGAGAACACAGAGAAAAGCACGACGGCTTCATGTTCCTGGATTTTGGCCTACCCTTTGGGTGTGCACGACATGTGGGCAAAACCATTTTTCTTTCTCTGTGACCTCTGTGTTCTCTGTGGCAAAAGCTGTTTTAGTAAGTAGTCGAGCGAGATGATCGACACATCGCCTCCCCCTTTTTTTAAACGCGGCCTGCCGCCGCCGGCGCGTCTCGCAATTTTTTCCGGTCTCGCATTTCTGCTGATGGTGGTGGATGGGCATTATCAGTACCTCAATACCCTGCGCAATGCCTTCGCGGTGATCATCAACCCCTTGCAGCACGGCATGAATGCGCCGGTGCAACTGGCCGCCAAGGTCAGCGACTTTTTCGTGGTGCAGGGACGGCTCAAGGGTGAGAACGCCGATCTGAAAGAAAAAGAACTTTTGCTGGGCGGACAACTGCTCCAGTTTCAAGCGCTGCAAGCGGAGAACACCCAGCTGCGCAGCTTGCTCGACGCGAAAAAGCGCTATTCCCAAAAAACCGTCTTTGCCGAAATTCTCTACTCCGGGCGCGATCCGTTCTCGCGCAAGATCATCATCGACAAAGGCAGCCTGCAGGACGTCAAGCCGGGCCAGATCGTCGCCGACCAAATCGGGGTGGTGGGCCAGGTGACGCGCGTGTATCCGGTGGTGAGCGAGGTGACGCTGATTACCGATAAAGATCAAGCGGTGCCGGTGCAAAACGTGCGCAACGGCCTGCGCGCCGTGGTTTTCGGCAATGGCCAGGACGGCACGCTGGATGTGCCGTTCATGCCGGTGAATGCCGATTTGCAAAACGGCGACCAGCTCGTGACCTCGGGCATCGACGGCATCTATCCGCCCGGCTTGCCGGTCGCGGTGGTGAGCAAGATCGAGCGCAACGCCGCTTTCCCCTTCGCCAAAATCTCTTGCCAGCCATCCGCCGGCATCGACCGTCAACGTCAGGTGTTGATCCTCCATACCGAATCGGCCGGCCCCTATCCACCCCGCCCGATTGAGCCGGAACCCGCGAAGCATGGCAAACCCAAGCGCTAAAAGCGTCCTCAGCAAACCCGCTTCGGGGCGCTTTATCGTGCTCTCGCTGCTCTTCGGCCTGGCCGCGAACCTGCTGCCGTGGAGCGGCCTGACGAAGCTGCTGTGGCCGGATTTCATTGCCCTGCTGCTGGTGTATTGGGTCACCTATCAACCGCGGCAAGTGGGCTTGGGCGCGGCCTGGTTCCTCGGCCTGCTGATGGATATCGCCGATGGCGTGCTGTTCGGCCAGCATGCGCTGGCCTATACCCTGATGGTGTATCTGACCCAGATTCTGCATCGGCGCATTCAGACGCTCAGTCCCTGGCAGCAGTCGCTGTATGTGTTCGGCTTGCTGTTGATCTCGCTGGTCATCATGCTGGTGATCCGGCTTGCCTTCGGCGCGCCGTTTCCGGGGCCCTTGTATTTTGCCAGCAGCGTGATCGGCGCCGTGATGTGGCCGAGCTTTTCGCTGATCCTGCGCCTGCCGCAACATCGAAAATCCAACCTCGACGACACCTACCCGAAAATCACCAAGTGACCCGCGGCGCCGAACTTCGCAACCATCAGCGAGAGCTGTACTACTTTCGGGTGCGGCTCACGGTGGCCGGCAGCGTGGCGCTGTTTTTGTTTCTGCTGCTGTTGGCGCGCTTCGTGTATGTGCAAATCGTTCAGCACGAACATTATCTGACGCTGGCGGAGCAGAATCGCATTTCGATCGTGCCCATCGTGCCCAACCGGGGCTTGATTCTCGACCGCAATGGCGCGGTGCTGGCGCATAACTACACGGCGTTCACGCTGGAAATCACGCCGAGCAAAATCGCCAATTTGGAACAGGCCATCAACGATCTTTCGGCCTTGATCGAGATCACGCCCAAGGATCGCAAGCGCTTCAAAAAGCTGCTCGACGAAAGCCATAACTTTGAAAGTCTGCCGATCCGCACCCGCTTGAACGATGTGGAGATCGCGCGTTTTGCCGCCAACCGCTACCGCTTCCCCGGCGTGGAGATCAAGGCGCGTCTGTTCCGGCATTACCCGCTGGGGCAAATCGCTTCGCATATGGTGGGCTATATCGGCCGCATCAACGATGCCGATCTCGATCGGCTGGAAGCATCCGGCGACCTGGCCAATTACCGCGGCTCGGATCACATTGGCAAAGCAGGGCTGGAACAAAGCTATGAGAAGGAATTGCATGGCGCGACAGGCTTCGAGGAAGTGGAAACCGATGCCGGCGGACGCGCGGTGCGCACGCTGTCGCGCACCCCGCCGGCCTCGGGCAACAATCTCACTTTGCACGCGGATTTGAAATTGCAGCAAGTGGCGGAGCAGGCGTTCGGTAATTTTCGCGGCGCGCTGGTGGCGATTGAACCCAAGACCGGAGGCGTGCTGGCTTATCTCTCCAAACCCGGCTTCGACACCAACCTTTTCGTCGATGGCATCGACCCGCAAAACTGGGATCTGCTCAACAACTCGCCCGACAAGCCGATGGTCAACCGCGCCATGCATGGACAATATCCGCCCGGCTCCACCTTCAAGCCGTTCATGGCGCTGGCGGGATTGGAATTGAACAAACGCACCCCGAGCTATGGCATCAACGATCCGGGGTTTTATAGCCTGCCCGGCACGGGCCATCGCTATCGCGACTGGAAAGCCGGCGGCCACGGCTATGTCGATTTGCACAAATCCCTGGTGATTTCGTGCGACACGTATTATTACGGGCTGGCGGTGGATCTGGGTATCGACAATATTTTCAACTTCATCAGCCATTTTGGTTTCGGCAAGAAAACCGGCATCGACATTGAAGGCGAGCGCACCGGGTTGCTGCCCTCTACCGAGTGGAAGATGAAGCGCTTCAAGCAAAAATGGTACACGGGCGACACGGTGAGCGTCGGCATCGGGCAAGGCTATAACCTGGCCACCCCGCTGCAGTTGGCGGTGGCGACTGCGACCATCGCCAACGGCGGCACGCAAATGCGGCCGCTCTTGGTGCGCCAGATCGAAAATTCCAAGACCAACATCGTTACGCCGCGCCCGGCCGAAACGGTTTCCATTTTGCCCATCAAGCCGGAAAATTTAACCCTGGTGCGCAACGCCTTGGTGGATGTCACCCGCCCCGGCGGCACCGCCGCCCGCGCCAGCGCGGGCGCACCCTATGCCATGGCCGGAAAGACCGGCACGGCACAAGTAATCGGCATGAAGCAAGGCGAGAAGTATGTCGAGAGCCGGGTGGCGGAGCGCCATCGCGACCATGCCTTATTCATCGCCTACGCGCCGGCGGACGACCCGAAAATTGCGATCGCGGTGCTGGTAGAAAACGGCGGCCATGGCGGCTCCACCGCCGCGCCGATCGCGCGCGCGGTTTTCGATTATTATTTATTGGGCAAGCTGCCCGCCAGTGCGGTAACGGATGCAGCAGACGAGAGCGAACATGATTAGACGCATTGGCTTATTCCTGATTCGGCACCTCGACACCTTTTTGCTCACCGTCTTATGCACGACCATGCTGCTGGGTTTGTTCGTGCTCTATAGCGCATCGGCGCAAAATTTTGATCGCGTGCTTAATCAATTCATGAGCATCTTAGTCGCCCTAGGCATCATGTGGGCCGTGGCGAATTTGCCGCCACAGCATTTGATGCGCTTCGCCTGGCCGACTTATGTCGCGGGCTTGCTGCTGTTGGTCGGCGTGGCGCTGTTCGGCGAGGTGAGCCACGGCGCGCGGCGCTGGCTGCATATCGGCGTCACGCGCATTCAGCCCTCCGAGTTGATGAAGATCGCAGTGCCATTAATGCTCGCCTGGTATTTCGAAAAGCGCGAACGCAGCATGAAACTTTCCGATTTCGCGGTGGCCGCGGTGCTGTTGCTGGTGCCGGTCGCCTTGATCGCAAAGCAGCCGGATTTGGGCACCGCGCTCTTAATTGCGGCATCGGGATTTTATGTGCTGTTTCTCGCGGGCATCGGTTGGAAAGTGATTATCGGGTTGACGGCGGTGGCTGCATCCTTAGCACCGGTGGCCTGGTCACTCATGCATGATTATCAGCAGCAACGCATCTTGACCCTGCTCGATCCGAGCCAGGATCCCTTGGGCGCCGGCTATCACACGATTCAATCCACCATCGCGCTCGGTTCCGGCGGCCTCATCGGCAAAGGCTGGCTGCAAGGCACGCAGGCGCACCTGGATTTTCTGCCGGAGCGCCACACCGATTTCATCTTCGCGGTGTATGGCGAAGAATTCGGGTTGTTCGGCATCTTGCTGCTGCTGTTCCTTTATTTGCTGATCGTGGCGCGCGGGCTGTACATTGCGGCTAATGCGCCCTCCCTGTTCGGGCGCCTGGTGGCCGGCAGTATTACGCTAACCTTCGGCACCTATGCCTTCGTGAATATGGGCATGGTAGCGGGCATCTTGCCGGTGGTGGGCGTCCCGCTGCCCTTAATCAGTTTTGGCGGTACCTCGATGGTGACGCTACTGTTGGGTTTTGGGGTATTGATGAGCGTGGCGACACATCGCAGATTGGTGAAGCAATGATTAGGATTCAGGATTCGGGATTCGGGATTCGGGGGTCGGGCGTCGGGCGTCGGGCGTCAGGCTTCAGGTTTCTGGGTGCGGTGATACTGCTTGTATTGGCAGGGTGCGCCAGCGCGCCGAGGCCGAGTGCGCGGATCGAAGCGCCGCCGAAAGAGAAACCTGCTGCGCCCGTCGCGCGTGGTGGCGGCTACTATCAAGACGATGGGCCGGGCGAGAACGCACCGCCGAATATCGAAGCCACCCCGGATGCCACGCCACGCATCGAGCCGCTGCACCGTTATGCCAATGATACTTACGTCGTGCTCGGCCGCACCTACACGCCGGATATTTCAGGCACATCGTATAGCGCGCGCGGCATCGCTTCCTGGTATGGGCGCAAATTCCATGGCAAGCGCACCGCCAGCGGCGAAACCTACGACATGTACGGTATGAGCGCCGCGCACACTACTTTGCCGATCCCGAGCTACGTGCGCGTCACTAATCCCAAGACTGGAAAAGCGGTGATCGTGCGCGTCAATGATCGCGGGCCGTTTCACTCGGATCGCTTGATCGACCTCTCCTACACGGCAGCCGCCAAGCTGGGCCTGATCGGCGCAGGGAGCGGGCCGGTGGAAGTGGAACGCATCGACCCCGCCGCTTGGCGTCCGGCTGAGCCGCCTGTTGCCGTGGCAGCGGCGAGAACAGAGCCCGTTGTAGCGGACACCGACGTGGCGACGTATTGGTTGCAGTTCGGCGCCTTCGGCGTGCAGGGCAACGCCGAGAACATGCTCAACCGCCTACAGTCGCAACTCGGTCAGGTCGGCGAGTCGGTGCGCATCGTGGCGAAAGAGGGATTATTCCGGCTGCGCGCGGGGCCGTTCAAGACCGCAACCGAGGCGAACGATCTGGCGGCGCAGGTGAAAAAATTGAGTGATGTGTCGGCGGTGGTGCTGCGCTGAGGCGCGGTTTTCCGAATCAGCAAGATTGGGCGCTACGCACCAGTCTAAAAGTGGTCAAGTTATTTTTTAACTTTTTTCCTATGATGAAATCCGTATTGTTGCGGTAACGTCAGAAGTGCTTGATCAACAAGTGCCAATTCGCGTCATAACGGTAAGTCCATTCGCGTTATCCCAGGAAAATTGATACACGCTCGCGCAGCCTGAGTTGAAAGTCATCCGCGTGGAGGTGTTGCTTTGCTGTGTGTAAGTTATATCCCATGAATTATTGTTTACCCACGATGGCAGAGTTGGTTGCATCATTGGATAGGGGATGGACGACAATGCATCGCGTATTTCCGCTGCCACGCGTGGAACCGCTTTATTTACGATCTCGATTGGACTGATAGAGATCGAATGATCATTGATGGGGCCGCCTGGGGAGGCATTGAAATTCAAATCCGCTACAGTCGCGTAGCCTTCGAGATAAGCGGTTAAGTCGTTCATGTGAGCTAGATCGCGTACCTGATTGGCAAGAGGCGCCCCAGGGGAGAAAACAATAGCCGTGAGCCCATTCATGGCGCCGGTTCCGGAAATAGAAAGCGTACCCGTTGTCGTCGCGTTGATGGGGTTGGCATGATCACGGAAATTTCTGGACAACTTGTACCATAGGCGCTCACCCTGGCCATCACGCAGATCGGGCAGCCCGAGATCGCGCCACGGCAACCGACCAATATAACTCGGGCAATTGATTCCGACGAAAGCCTGAGTGGCACCGTCATCGTCGGTATCCGGGCAAGGCAAACTTCCTGGATGGTTATCGCTTGAGGCCCGCCCCAACAACGCCTCCTTCGCCTGCGCCAACGCCAGCGCCGTTTTCCGATCGGCCTCCAACTCCGGCCCCCTCCGATCCAAGCGAAAAGTAAAAAGCGTGATCAGGCCCAGCATCAAGATCAAGACCATGATGATGATGGCTGCGCCGCGCTGCTGCCGGCTACTGCGTGGCGGGTTGATCTGGCTCGGCGTTGTCATCGCGGGTGGCCGGAACAGGCGCTTTGGTGGGGGCTTTGGGGGGTGCGGGTTTGGCGGCGGCAGGCTCGGGCGGCGGCGCGCGGCGATAACCCTCGGCCACTTGGCCGGTGGCCGGATCGAGGCTTTGGCCGACTTTCAGTTTGACTTCGCCACCGGGGAGCTTGACCCACACTTGGGTGCGATCTTGTTTTCCGGTGATGGCGGCATCGTGTTCCAAGCGGCCGTTAACCCAAGTGCTGCGTTTGCCGTCGCTGCGGGTGACGATGCCGCTAACCGACAGGCCTTGCCCGCTGGCCGCATCCGGTTCGCCGCTCGCATTCAAGGGGGTGGATTTGCGCGCGAGGTCGAGCAGGGCGCGCTGTTCCGGGGTATGGAACAAGCGGCCGAGCGTTTCGGCTTGGGCTAAGAGCGGGAATGCGCAAATAAACAGCAATGCTAGGTGCCGCTTTCTAGGAACAAAAATTCTTGCCGCAGAGGACACAGAGATCACAGAGAAAATCACAGTGCACGCATGGTTTTGTATTGAAATTGTCAATGCATAGCACATTTTGCTTCTTCTAAAAATCCCTCCTAGCCTCCCTTTTGCAAAGGGAGAGATTGCCCGCGGGTTTTCTCTGTGACCTCTGTGCTCTCTGTGGCAAATGGTTTTTTTGATTTTCATTTTTTCGTCGCCTCCGCAGCACCGGCTTCGATCAGGGACAGCCAGAGCAACTCGCATTCCGCGGCCAATTTTGGCTCATAGCGCACGCTGAAAGCGCCGCCCGAACTGCGCGTCAAACTACAGCTTTGGAGTAAATAGAGTCCAGGCCGCTCCGCATCCAAGGCGCTTAAAAAGCTCGGCAAATCCCCCTCGTGCAGCAATTTGATGCGCAGCTTCATAGTCGATTGCTGCAATTTATACGCGCCGGTATCGAGCTTGATGGGCGAAGCCGTTTGCTGGCTGAGCTGATAATCCACCCCCAGGCTGCGCACGGTTTGGCTTGCGCTGCGCAGGGCATCGAGCCAATTGACGCGCTGCTCCGGCCCAACCGCGCCGCTTTTTTGCAAATCCTCATAGGCGTCGCGATAGCGTTGGATGAGCAGTTTTTCCTGATCCGCTTGGGTGGATTTTTGACGGATACCGTTGAGCACTACGCGTTCGCGTTCGAGTGTTTGCCGTGTGCTGTTGGTCCATTGGTGGGAGAAATAAACCCAGGCGGAAGAGGCGGCCAGGCTGCCCAACAGCACCAACAAGGGTGTGCGCAGGATACGCCAGTTGAATTCTTTGAGCTTCATGACTCGCGCCTGATCACGATGCCGAGCTTGAATTGCGCCGCGCCCGGCTTGGCGTCCGAGCTATCTTGCGTGCTGCCGCTGAGCGTGCTGGCCGGATCCAGATTGAGCGGCAGCTTGACGATACTGACGCCCGCCACATTGGGCTGCGCGCGCAAGCGTGCCGCGAAGCGCTCGATCAACAGCAAGGCGGCGCGGTAATCGCCGTTGAAGGGGCGTATCTCCGCCTCGATCTCGCCCTGCTGTTGCCACGCGCTCGGGCTGACGCCGCCGGCGGATGATTGCGGCGCGGCGGTGGTCGAGGCATAGCGCCAGTCGAGGCGGCTGAGTTCGATTTGCGGGAACTCGCTCAACACAAGGCCCAGCAACTGCATGAAAGGTTCGGGCGTGCGCGCAAATTTCTTGATCTGATCCGCGACTTCTACCGCTTGGCGCAAATGTTCGGCGGCCACCGGCGCCGCCGGAAACTGCTTGGCTGCTTCCGCATATTGAGTGCGGTAGCGCGCGGTATCGGCGATGGCGCTTTGCGTCGCGGATTGATTGGCATAGCCGCGATACAAGTTGTACCCGCTCCAAGCGAGCGCCGTGACGGCGATGGCCAGACTGATGGCATACAAACCGGTGCGCAACTGGTGCGAGGTGAAATCGCCGGTGAGACGCGGCTCGGCCAGGCTTGCTTGCGGCGGATATTTACCCAGCAATAATAGATGCAGCGCTTCCGGGTCGCGCGGCAGATCGGCCGGCCCTAAGCTCAATGCCGCACGCAATTGTTCAAACCCGAGGCGCTGGCAGTGAAAGGACGCGTCTTGACTCAACAAACCCGGCACTTGCGCCAAGCCGTCGTCGATGTCGAGGATGAGCACGGTCAAGCGCGCTTCACGCGGCAGCAGCCGGCTGTTGTAGAGAAATAGCCGGCTCTTTTCAACTTCCGCCGCATAGGATTCGGCCGTGGCCGGCTCGCCCAGCGGGTCGAGCGGGGTCAAGCGGCTGATGCGCAGGCGGCCCTGCAAAAAGAAACTTTGGCGCAGGCCGCCCTGCTGGCGCGAAACCAGCAGCACGCCCGCGGTGTCGCACTTGAGGCGCGACGCCAGCGCCTGCGTCACTTGCGGCAAAAGGAAAATACCGGCCAGTGGCGCGCGGCGTGAATGAATGTATTCGAGATAGGGCCGCAGCAAGTCGCCGGAATTCAGCGCGAGAAACAAATACACATCATCGCGCCGCTTGCCCGCGGCGCTGTCGCGGCCCTGCAGCCAGGCCGCGCGATAAGGCACGGTGCGAAACAGTTGCGCGAGCTTGCGCTTGGACATCTCGCGCCGCGCGCCGCCCCATACATGCGGCATGAGCTCGGTGCGGTATTCTTCCTCCACCGTGTCCACCATCAGATACACCGGCGCATCCGGGTGGCGCGCGATCAACTCGCCGAAGGCGCGCAAGGCGCGGTCGTCGTTGTCGTAAGCGGTGAAACCGGTCAGACCGCCATGCTTAAACAAGGCAAAGCAGGCTTTGCGCGCGGACAGGCTGGCGAGAATTTTGGTGGACATAAAACTCGGGCTAAAAAGACAATTTGCCGAAAATATCATAAATCGGCGACAGCACGGCATACATGATGAAGGCCAGGATCAAACCCAAAAACATCGTCAGCCCCACCTGCAGCAACTTGAGCGCGCGCTCTACCCAATTTTCCACACTGCGCTGGTAAAAGGCGCCGACATTCATCAGCGCTTCATCCAGCGCGCCGGTCGTCTCGCCGATGCGGATCATGCGGATCACCAGCGGCGGAAACAAGCCCAGGTTGCGCAGGCTTTCAGTCAGGCTGTCACCCGCGTTGATTTGCTGCCCGGCGCGACGCAAACCGTCAGCCACGTAGCGGTTGGCCACCACCCCTTCGCACGCGGCCAAGGCATCGAGAATCGTAATGCCGGAGCGATACAGCAGTGCGAAATAATTGGCGAAGCGGGCCAGCAAAATCTGCTGCAAGATCGGCCCCACCAGCGGCAGATTGAGTTTCAAATAATCCCACAGCAGGCGCGCGTTAGTATTGGTGCGCACCGCCGTGACGCCGATCACGAACAGCGTGACCGGCAAGCCCAACAACAGCGCCCAATAACTGCCAAAGACTTCGGAAAGCCAGATCAATAGGCGCGTCTGCAAGGGCAAGGTCTGTTGCATGGTGGTGAGAAAAGTCACCAGCTTCGGCACCAAATACAGCATGAGAAAAAATACCACCGCCGTCACCACGATGAAGACGATTGCCGGGTAGAGCAATAGCAGTTTGGTTTTAGACACCAAGGCATCTTGCCAATTCAGCGTCGCGGCCAAATCGTTTAGCACTTCCGGCATATTGCCGGTTTGCTCGCCGGTGCGGATCAGGCTCACGAACAAGCGGTCGAATACCGCCGGGTGCCGCGCCATCGCTTCGGATAAAAGTTTGCCGCCTTGCATGTCCTCGTGCATGGCGGAAATCACTTCGCGAAAGCGCCGGTTGTCGGTGCTCACCCCGAGATCGGCCAAGCCCTCCAGCAAGGGAATGCCGCTCTTGGAAATTTGCTCCAGGTGAAAGCAAAAGTTGATCAGGTCTTGGCGCGATATGGTTTTTTTGAAGGCCAGTGACGCCATCGGCGATTTGAGGCGGCTGGTGACCAAATCCAAGCCCATGCGGCGCAAGCGCTGCTCCAGATCGCTTTCGTTCGCGGCATCCATGCGGCCGCGCACGTGGCGCCCGGTGCGATCGACGGCGAAATATTGGAAGGCGGCCATTATGCGTGAGCGGGAAGCGGTGAGCGGGAAGCTGGATAGTCAAAAGCGGGCATGGCGATTAGCGCAGGCGGCCGGTCAGATCCACCACGCGCGACACTTCCGCCAGGCTGGTGCGCCCCTCCATCACGCGCCGGATGCCGTCTTCCGCCAAGGGCTTGAAGCCTTTGGTGAGCGCGGCTTCGCGCAATTCACGCAAGGTGGCGTGGCGCGCGACGAGATCATCCAAGTCGCCATCCATGAACAGCAGCTCCATCAAGGCCATGCGCCCGCGATAGCCCTTATGGTGGCAAAGCTTGCAACCCACCGCGCGGTAGATGGTCGTGACGCATTGCGTCCCCATGCCCAATAACTGGCATTCCTCCATACTCGGGGCATAGGCTTCCTTGCAATGCGGGCACAGCACCCGCACCAGGCGTTGCGCGATGACGCCGATGATATTGCCGGCCATGATCTCGGTTGAGATGCCGATATCCAGCAAGCGCGGAAACGTGCCGAGCGCGGAGTTGGTGTGCAGCGTAGTGAAGACTTGATGCCCGGTCATCGCGGCGCGAAACGCCATCTCCGCCGTATCCTTGTCGCGCACCTCGCCCACCAGAATCACATCCGGGTCTTGGCGCATGATGGAGCGGATGCCGTTCACGAAATCCATTTTCACGGTCTCGTTGACCGAGGTCTGGCGCATCAGCGTCACCGGGTATTCCACCGGGTCTTCCAGCGTCATGATGTTGATGGTTTCGTTATTGAGATGCGTCAGCAGCGAATACAGCGTGGTGGTTTTGCCGGAGCCGGTGGGGCCGGTCACGATCAGAATGCCCTCCGGCCGCGCCATCATCAAACGCAAGGTGGCGAGCGTGTCGTCCGTCAGATCCATGCGTTCGAGCGGGATGATCGAACGCTCGCGATCCAGAATCCGCAGCACGATATTCTCGCCGTACACCGTCGGCTGGGTGGAGACGCGAAAGTCGATCGGACGCCCGGAAAGATTGAGCGAGAAGCGCCCGTCCTGCGCGGCGCGGGTCTCCGCGATGTTGATGCCGCTCATCACCTTGAGCCGCACCGCGATGCTCGGCCAATAGGTTTTGTGCAGGCTGCGCACTTGCTCCAGCACGCCGTCGATGCGGTAGCGGATGCGCAGAAAAGCGAATTCCGGCTCGAAGTGGATATCGGACGAGCCGTGCTTCACCGCATCCACCAGCAGGGAATTCACCAGCCGCACCACCGGCTGCGTGTATTCCGTTTCGCCGCCGGCGGTTTGCAGGCTCTGATAATCGATTTCGCCGGTTTCGATTTCGCGCAGAATGCCATCCACCGACAACTCATAACCGTAAAAGCGATCGATGTGCTCCTGCAACTGCGCCAGCCCCGCTAGCACGGCCTTGATCTCGGTTTGCGGGTCGATCATGGCGCGCAGCTGATCCAGCGCCACCACGTTGAACATGTCCGACATCGCGATCACCAGCCGCTGCTTCTCGGGATCGAAAGCGATCGGCAGCAGATTATGGCGGCGCGCGAAATCCTCCGGCACCAGCCTCATCGCCTCCACATCGGCCGCGACCGCGGCCAGATCCACGCTTTCCTGGCCGATGGTCTGCGCCACGATGTCGCGGATCACCGCTTCCGTCACGAAGCCCAACAACACCAACTGCTGGCCCAGTGGCAGCTTGTTTTGTTCCTGCTCGATCAGCGCGATGCGCAACTGATCCTGCGTGATCAGCCCCTGCTGCACCAGCAGATCGCCCAAGCGGGGTTTTTTACGTTGTTCGTTCATTAAGGACAGGCCTTGTAAACCACGGATAAATACCAAAACGATATTTCTTCCCCCCTTTGCAAAAGGGGGGTTAGGGGGGATTTAACACGTTGAGGCAACTTACAAATCCCCCTTGTTCCCCCTTTTTCAAAGGGGGAGACACTTACTCGACAGATGCTCGCGCACCTGTGTGGACACCGATGCAACAGAATATTATTTCGCACTACCCAACTGCTGGATGCGTGACTTCACCTGCGCCACATCAAACGACGCGCTCCTGGTTTGTATGAGTTTGAGCGCGCGCTGATAATAATCGAGCGCGGCGCGCGGCTGATTGATGTGCTCCAGGCTCACTGCGAGATTGAAAGCATAGTCGGGTGAATCCGGCTCCAGCCGCTGCGCGTCGAAATACGCATTTTGCGCTTCATTCCAGCGGCCTTGCGCCGCATACACATTGCCCAAACCGAAATACAAATAGGCGGCGGGCTGTTGCGCGATGAGCGATTTGAACTTTGTTTCCGCCGCTTGCGGATCAGCGCGCGCCACCATGCCGGTCAGACTGGCTTGCGCGAAAGTGTTTTTGGGGTCGGCTTCCAGCGCCTTGAGATAGTGCTGCACCGCGTCGTCAGCGCGACCCTGACGCTGTGCGATCAGCGCCAGGCCAAGCAGTACATCCGGATTGCGCGGCTCCAAGGCGCGCAGTTTTTCATACGCGCGCCGTGCATCCTCCAAGCGTCCGTCCTGCAGCAACTGATAGGCGTTCGAAATCCCGCCGCTGGATTGCGCGCTACCGCCAACCACTTTGATGCCGGTGTCCGGCGTTGCCGGCGCCACGCTGGCCCCCTCCTTGCGCAGGGCGCTATTGGCGCGCGGCTTTGGTGTGTCTGCACTGGGTGCTTGCGTGGTGGAACGCGCCGGCTCAAGCGGCTTCATAGCGGGTGGCGGCGCGGGAATAGTTTGTGTGAGCGGCGGCAGCGTTTCAATCGGGCGTTGTGCTTGGGTCGTGATCACCGGCTGCGCTGGCGGCGAGGGAGGTTTTGGCAAAAACACCCAGGGCATAAAGATCGCGACATAAAAATACACGCCCATGACCACTACTACTGCACCCAGGGAACCAAGCAAAATCAGCAGACGCCGCTTTTCAGACGCAGCATGTTTTTCGAACATCAACTCCGCTGCCGCTTGAGCGGTGGGGGGCGGCGTGTGCGCATCAGATGCGCGCGCGGCCATCGGCTCCAGCGACAACGCCGAGCCACGATCCGCATGCTTGAGCGCCTTCAACAACAGGCTCATGGCTTGGCGTCGGCTTTAGGTAGGTAGCGTTTGTAAAACGAGAGTTCGTCGCTCGACAAACTGGGATTGGTGATGACGGTGGGGCGGAGAAAGATGACGAGTTCGGTTTGCGTTACATTCCTGTCGCGCGTACCAAACAGAACATTGGTGACGGGATTGTCGGTCAAGCCCGGCAAGCCATCGCGGTTTTTGGAAGAGTCGTCCTGCATCAATCCACCGAGCACGATGGTTTCGCCACTGGGTACTTGCAAAACAGATTCCATTTCGCGCACTTGAATGATCGGCACTTTGTTGGTCACGGTGGTAAGCGCGGGATTAGGGTCGCTCACTTCCCCATTCTTGCGTGAAATAGTTGGACGTACGACCAGCGTCACACGGCCGCTCTCGTTGATCTGTGGCGTCACCGCCATGATGACGCCCACTGGCACAGTGTGCGCCGTGGTTGAATAGGTGGCTGCCGTAATGGTGGTGCCCGTGGTCGAGCCGGGGGTCACTTCGACTGAAAAATAAACTAAGTTATCCACCACTTTGAGCATGGAAGTTTGATTGTTCAACACCAACAACTTCGGGCTGGAGAGCACGCGTGCCTCGCCGAAAGAATCCAGCAATTTGATAGCGGCTTTGAAATTGTCGTTCGCGTTCTGATAGGTAAGGGTTTGGAACGCGGTCAGACTTCCGGCCAAATTGGTGGCGGGCGTGAAGCTGAAACCAGTGGCGCCAGCGCCCAAAGCCACTAAGCGTGTCCAATCGATGCCTGCGCGGAATTGATCTTTTAGGGTGACTTCAACAATCGTGGCTTCGATCAGC
The DNA here is from genome assembly GCA_016235775.1 of Hydrogenophilales bacterium. GTDB lineage: Bacteria > Pseudomonadota > Gammaproteobacteria > Burkholderiales > Thiobacteraceae > RBG-16-58-11. The sequence continues at coordinate 55,408 of JACRIU010000008.1, read as the reverse complement.
ACTTGCCGGTTAGCCGAAAGCATTACGCTGTCAATATACTGATTGATAATCTTGTGCTGCACTTCTGTTGCCATCACCAGCACCGCGCCGGCGCTTGGATTAACAATCACTTCATCTTTCGCCTCGGCGAAGACGTCCCCCTGCTTGCCGAAGATGGAGTTAAACAACTGCGGGGCCGATTGGCCCGCGCGGGCAACTGCACTGGCTTGCTGCAAGCGCTCTTCGCGCGAAGCGCGCGCAGACTCGACACGAGCGTTTTTATCTTCGGCCGTCTGGCTAACCGAACGTGTGGATTTCAAAATATCGCGAATATTGGCAGTCAGAACTTCCCAAAATTCATTGTTAGACGTGCTGGCCACAGTGGTGCTTGAACTGTTATTGCCCGCCCCGGAAGCGCCTCCGCCGGAACCGCCGGTCGCTACGCCCGTAGTAGCAACTTGAGTCGCTACGCCGATGCTGGAGGTGGTTTTACGCGACAAGTTTACGTAGTTGACCTGATACGATTTCAAAAATGGCGAATCCGGCGTCACGATCAGCGTATTGCCTTCCAGCTTGTAGCGCAGATTCACTTGATTCGCGATGCGATCCAGAATCGCGGGCAGGGTTTCGTTGATCGCGTTGAGCGTGACCACGCCCTGGATGTTGGGGTGCACGTCGATGTTGAGCTTGGTGTCGCGCGCGAGGGAAAACAGCAGTTCCTTCGCCGGCACTTCGGTCACCACCACGTTATAGGTGAGCGGCTTGGCTTGCACTTTGGGCGGCGGCAATTGCGTGGGCACTTGCACCGGGGCGGGGATGGCGCTCGCCGCTTGGGCGGGGGGCGTTTGGGAAATATGTCCTTGCGATTGTGCGATGCGGGGTTCCTGCGCACAGCCGCCAAGCGCTATCAGCGCGCCTAGCGACGCATAACGAAACAAAGTAGAAGAGGCTGCGTTCAACATTATCCTTGGCGCTATCCTTGACACTTAGCGCGCCGCACCGATTTCGGCGCGCATGCCTTGCACGGTGCGCAAGTAGGGGCGCTGCGCTTGCAGCTTGGCCGGCAGTTGCGCGAGCGCGGCATTGGCTGCGGCGCGACTCGGGTAGCTACCGTAAATCACGCTATACGCAGGCTTGCCACCAGCCTTGGTACGGTACACAAAAACCTGCGCGATATCAACGCTTTTGCCCAACTCGGCGAGATAGTTTTCGAGCCGCTTCGCATCTCCCGCGCCCAGCAGTTGGACATGGATGCCCACCGTCTCCGGCGGGGTGTTGGCCAGCCATTGTTCGGTCGCGGCCAACCGCGCTTCGACGATATCTTTAGCTTGCACAGCAAGGGCGGGAGGCGCGGGTGTAGCCGGCAGCGCAACGGCTGGGGCCGGCGCGGGCGGCGTGGAAACCGCCGGCGATTTAAACAAGGGCGGCAAGGCCATGCCGATGCCGATGCCCAGCAAGAGCAGCCCGGCAGCACCCAGACCGATGCCCCAGAGCTTGCGCGGCACGATGTCGGTGAATTCGGAATCCTGCGCCGCCGCGAATACATGGCGCGCGGAGATGTCGTGCTTTTGCTCGGTGTAGGCGGCGAGCAGCGCCTTGTCGGCGATGATGTTGACGCGGCGCGTGAGGCCGATCGAGGCGCGTGCAATTTCGCGCACCGCGCCCACGCTGAACACATCCGGGCCTTTGTAACCGGCTTGGCGCATGCGGAAATCGAGATAGGCGCGGATGTCGGTGGTGTTGAGCGGATCGAGGCGAAAGCTGTGGGTGATGCGTTCTTTCAATTGCCGGATCGCGGGGTCGGCGAGGATTTCATCCAACTCCGGCTGCCCGAATAAAACGATCTGCAATAGCTTGTGGTGCTGCGTCTCCAGATTGGAGAGCAGGCGAATTTCTTCCAGCGTCGCAATCGGCGTGGCCTGCGCTTCCTCGACGAAAATCACGACTTGTTTGCCTTCGGCGTGGCGCTGCACCAAATACGCTTGCAGCAACTGCATCACTTGCTGGCGGCTGGCGTCTTTCGGTATATCCAAATGCATATCGAAGGCGATGGCGTGCAGAATTTCGCCCGGCGCAACACTTGGGTTGGCGAGGTAGATCGTCTCCACCGTATCCGGCAGGCTCGCCTCCAGCATGCGGCACAGCATGGTCTTTCCGCTGCCGACTTCACCCGTGACCTTGATGATGCCTTCGCCTTGGGTGATGGCGTAAACCAGCGCATCGAGGATGGGGCCGCGATTACCGCCGGGGAAAAAGAACGCGGTGTTGGGCGTGATTTTGAACGGCGGTTGGGTAAGGCCGAAGTGCTCGTAATACACGGGGCGCTATCCTAGAAAAAACAATTTGCCAGCGCGCAGCCTACCCGCCGGGGTACAGAGAACACAGAGGCCACAGAGTAAAACCGTGGTTTTCCCGGTAGACCACTCTTATCAAAAGGACGAGCCAGAAGCCATGCGCATTCCACGCATTTCTCTGTGATCTCTGTGACCTCTGTGGCAAGCATTGCGGTCTTAGGTCATTCATCCGTAGTGATTTGATACGCCTGCATACGGCTATACAAGGTGGTGCGATTCACGCCCAAGAGCTTGGCCGCTTGGCTCAGATTGCCATGGGTGATTTTGAGCGCGGCCTCGACATAGCCCTGCTCCCATTGCTTGAGCGTTTGATCCAGATTGAAATTGGTCTGGCTTTGCAGATGCTTCTTGGCCATTTCCTCCAGTGATTTTTGATCGCTGGGGATGTCGAATCCGGCCGGTGTATAGACATCGGTATCGAGCTCGTCTTCCAATTGCGTTTGAGTGACGGCCTGCCCGGCGTATTTGGTGGTGAGGCGAATCACGATATTGCGCAGCTCGCGCACATTGCCGGGGAAGTGATAGGCCATCCAGCGCGCCAGGGCGTTCTTGTCCAGATCGAATGGCTTTACATTGGCCTGCTTGGCGTAGAAGGCGCGGAAGTGTTGCAACAGCCCGCTCTTGTCGTCGTTCAACTCGCGCAGGGGCGGTACATTCACGGTGAATACGCTCAAACGATGGTACAGATCGGCGCGGAAGCGTCCGGCGCGAATCTCCGCGCGCAAATCGCGATTGGTCGCGGCGACGATGCGCGCATTGCTGTGGCGGGTTTGGGTTTCGCCCACGCGCTGGAATTCGCCGTTCTCCAATACGCGCAACAGTTTCGCTTGCAGCTCGAACGGCAACTCGCCGATCTCATCCAAAAACAACGTGCCGTCGTTCGCATCTTCAAAATAGCCGGAGCGCGCGGTATTGGCGCCGGTGAACGCGCCCTTACTGTAGCCGAACAGCGTCGGCTCGACCAAGGTGGGCGAAATCGCAGCACAGTTGAGCGCGAGAAATGGCTTCTTGGCGCGGCTGCCCATGCGGTGAAAACAGCTCGACACCAGCTCCTTGCCGCTGCCCGACTCGCCTTCGATCAATACCGGGAACGGCGAATCGGCGAATTGCGCGATCTGCTGGCGCAGCTTCAACACCGCCGGGCTATCGCCCACGATGCCGCAGCTCGTATCGGCCGCGGCTTCGGTCGAGGCCGCCACCTCCGCGTTGCGCGCTTGCAGCGCACTGGTCAGATGTTTGCGCAGCGTATCCGGGTCGCACGGCTTGGCGATGAAATCAATCGCCCCCAGGGTGCGCGCATGGCGCGCATTGGTTTCGTCGTTTTGGCCCGACAGCACCAAAATCTTGATGGTGGTGGAATAAGCCAGCAACTCGGAAATGAGGCGGAAGCCTTCGTCCGGCAGATGCTGCAGCGGCGGCAGCCCCAGATCGACCAGGGCGAGTTGCGGCGGGGCATCGAGGCTGGCAAGCACGGTTTGCGCTTTGGCGCGAGAGTCGGCAACGTGCACCTCGAAAAATTTATCGAGGACGAAACTCAAGGTGTCGGTGATAAGCGGATCGTCATCGACGATCAACAGGCTGGGCTTGTCTACGGATGTCGCCATATCTTGTTTACCCCTGAATACGAGCCGGTGTCGAAGAATCGACATTGTGCCAGAGATGGCGCTGGCATGCTATCGATAGTAGGAGGCATAGGATCCTAAAAACTTCTTTTGCGAGCGCGCAGCGCGCCCTCCGGGGTACAGAGGCCACAGGGCGCACAGAGAAAAGCTTGGAAAATTCATGAGCGCACCTCGACCAAATCTGCTTCGATTAGACGTTTCATTACCCTTGCAATTGGAAGGCCTGGGCTTAAGTTTGCAAGGATGTGTTTGTTAGCGTGGGGGCGGGAAACGCTATGCTTGAGCTTAAGAAAACACCCAAGCACCACCAAGACGCCAAGGAAATCGAGCGGCAGCGGAAATCATTCTTTTCACCTTTTGCTTGGCGCACTTGGCGATTCAACAGCCGTGTTTAACTTGGGCCAGCGCGCGTTGCCGGGACGTGTGCTTAGTAAGCGTTCTAAGCGATGCAGGTGAGGTAAGCCGCTTCAAGCGTGTCGGTCTGATACTGTCCCCGGCACTCGTCCGGCGTGCCAATAAAGCGCAATTGGCCCGCATGCAAGATCGCCATGCGGTCACAAATTTCTTCTACGTCAGCCAGCACATGCGAGCTAAAAAACAGGGTCTTGCCGGATTGCTTAAACGCGGCGAATTGGCGTTTCAGCAGTGCGCGCGCTTTGGGGTCGAGGCCGCTCATCGGCTCATCCAGGATGAAAAGTTCGGCCTGGCTGAGAAAGCCCGCCGCCAAGCCGAGCTTCTGCGTCATACCCTTGGAGTAGCTGCGTGCTTGGCGATCCAGGGCTTGCGCATCCAAATCCAGCGCGGCGCACATCGCGCGCGCGGCCGGCTCGTCATAGGGCTGCTCGCGCAGCGCCAGCATGTATTTCACGAAATCGCGGCCGGTGAGCGAGTGCGGCGGCAAGAAACTCTCCGGCAAATACGCCAGCGGCTTGCGCGCGCGGGTTTCGCGGTGTGGTGTACCCATGATGCGAATCTGGCCGCCATCGATATCGCAGAAATCGAGCAGGCATTTGATGAGCGTGGTCTTGCCCGCGCCATTCATGCCGACCAAGCCAAAGCATTCGCCGCGCGTAACGGTGAGCGTGAGCGATTCCAGCACGGGCAGCTTGCCGTAGCGTTTGGCGAGGCGGTCGATTTCGAGGGCGGGGGTGGTCATGGTTTATTTTGGGCTATCCATAGCTGACATGCGTCATCCTAGCTCACCTTCGCTTTGCTTTGTTTTTTCTGTTGATCGCCATACCCCCCTCTTTCAAGGCTTCCAAAAAATATTCGAAGCTGACCCTTTTAGGGTTTCTTCGGGTTAGACTATTCCCGGGTGAGCCGCATCATTGGCGGACGGAAGAGGGCAAAAGGCAAGACCCTTTTTTTCGCTTTTGCTTGCTTTTGTTGTGCTTTTTTCCGTGACCCTTTTTTCCGCTTTTTTTCGTTCAGGCGACGCGTATCCGGACTTTCAACCCGTAACTCAAACCCACCAGCTTTAGTCGGTGGTTGTTTAGTTCCGCCCCTGCTATAATTCTTACTTGGTAATACTTAAGGAGAGAGTTATGGGCATCACTTCTGTCACCAGCAAAGGCCAGGTCACGATTCCGCAGGAATTTCGCCAGAAACTGGGCATTCGCCAGGGAACCAAGATTGCTTTTTCGGTTGTTGGCGACCACGTTGAATTGCGCTTGGTCAGCCAGCGGGTTGATGTGCCCAGCACCGGGTTTGGTTTGCTCAAGGCGCGGCGCAAGGCAGTGCCCGCTGATTTCGATGCGGCGATCCTGATGAAGCAAGGTAAGCGCAAAGCGCCGCGATGATCGGGCTGGATACCAATGTTCTGGCGCGATATTACGTCGCGGATCAGGGTGATGCCGAAAGTGTAAAGCAGCGGGAAGCCGCGCGTCGTTTGATTGAAGCCGGCACCCCGCTCGTGGTGTGCAAAACGGTGCTGCTTGAGTTCGAGTGGGTGATGCGCGGCTATTATGAATTTGAACGTGCGGCCATTCTCAAGGTCTTCCGCCATCTGTTTGCCCTCCCTCATGTGACGATCGAAGATCGGATGGCAGCAGAGCAGGCGCTGGCTAATTATGCTTCCGGCCTGGATTTTGCCGATGCGCTGCATCACGCGGCCTATCGGCAGTGTGAATCCGTAGCGAGTTTCGACGATAAAAAGTTCAGAAAACGTGCGCAGGGCTTGGGCTTGGCCCCTGCGATTGTCGTTCCCCGCTAAGGTGAGCGGGTTTTTCTTTACGGCCTTTTGGGTGGTTTACCGAAAGGATATTTAGGATCGCTCGTTTGACGCGTTGGCCACCACGTTGGTTAGCAGCGTCGTTTTGGCTAAGCCACTTTTTGCTGTCGAACACCTGGGGCGGCGATGTCTTTGCCATCCAGGTCAGGCGGCAGCGTCATCCCCATCGCCGCCCTTGCCCCCACCCAGTTAGTCGTTTCCCATACTGCCATCAATGACCAGTGGCACGTGTGCTTTCGTCTCGATAGCAGCGAGCCTTCGACAGCCGTTATTTGGATCATATCAGCAGGCTTTAATTCACCGCAGCCAAGACTGCATCGGCATCGAATTTCGGCCGCCAATCCAATGTGCTTTGCGCCCGCGCGCAATCCAGCGTGAGCGTTTGGCGCATGCCGTCGAGCCAAGCCGGTTCGCCGCCATATCCGGTAACACGCCAGGCAAGACTCAACGCGGTTTTTATCATGCCGAAGGGCAATGCAATGGGGTGCCGATAGCGGGCCGCGATCGCGTGTTTGAAGCTGTACTCGCCCGCCGCTGCCAGGTTGATCGGGCCGCTTATTGCATTGAACAGGCCTGCGTTGATCGCATCCGCCACGTCGTCTTCATGCACGCATTGTAGGCGTGGCTGCGGGTCCGGCAGACGTGGATAGCACGGTTGGTGCAGCAGTTGTTTAAGCAGCGGCTGGCAATGCGGGCCGAGAATGATGTGCGGGCGCAGACAGAGTGTTTCGGGAAATTCGCGCGCTAAGTAGTTTTCCACTTCAGCTTTATGTTGCGCGTATAAAAATCCAGGTAGCGGGTTGAATGGCGCGGCCTCGGTCAGCTTGTCGCCGCTGCCATAGACTGCGGCGCTGGATAAATGAATCAGGTGCGCGATGCCTGCTGCGCGCGCCGCTTCGAATACAAGCTGTGTACCACGCACATTGACATCATGCATGGCCGCCGCATTCATTTTGCCGCGCAGCACTACCCAGGCTAGATGCACTAGCGCATCGCAACCCGGCACGAGCGCGCCGATATCCGGGCTGCGAATATCGAGGATGTGATGCGTGAATTTGGCATGGGTGAAAATCGCGGGGGCTAAATCGACGCCGATGACGCGCTCGATACGCTGATCGGCGCATAGCTTGGGCAGCCATGCCCGAGCGAGATGTGAAGATGAGCCGGTGACGAAGATGCGCATGGTGTTCGGGCGAGGCATGCCTCGCCCCTACGCCTTTGAATCCTGAAACGCCGGCATCACATCCTGCGCAATGCATTGCATGGATTCGCGCACCACTTCGGTCGGCAGCGCACCGGCCCCGGCTGCGAGCAATATATGGGTCACGCCCGCCGCGCGATATTTCGAGAGCGCTTCGATGCATTGCTCGGGGGAGCCCGCTACCGCCATGCCGAAGGTTTGCAGCAGTTTGGCATTGATCCCCAGCGCCAGTAGTTGGCGAAATTTGCCCAGCTCGGCGAACGCTTCGTAGCTGGGGTAGAGCTTTTCCAGCACCGGCAAAGTACTTTGATAGAGCGCGCGATAAAACCACTCGAATGCCGGCTTGGCCAATGCCTGGGCGCGCTTGGCGTCGGGCAGGCACACTATTCCCAGCGTCATGCCGATGCGCAACGGCGCAGCGTCAGTCCAGCTTGCTTGGTAACGCCGGATATCGGCCTGGGTCATGAACCACGGCTTGAACGGCCCGGCCAATACGCCCAAGCCATTGCGCGCGCTCCACTCGAAGCCTGCCGGGCTGACCGCAGCACTCCACAGGGGCGGATGCGGCTGCTGTACTACATGCGGCAGAATTTCAATTTGCGCGCCGCGAAAATTCATCGGGCTACGCGTAAAGGACAGGCGCAGCACATCGAGCGCCTCCTGGGTCAGCGCCCGGCTCGCCGCCATGTCGGCGCCGAAAACTTGAAATTCCTTGGGTGAAAAACCGCGCCCAATTCCCACTTCCAAGCGGCCATTGGACAGCACATCCAGCATCGCCACTTTTTCCGCGATATGCACCGGATGATGATAGGGCGCGGGGATCACCCCCAGGCCGAGCCTCAAGCGCTGCGTGCGCGCCGCTGCCGCAGCGAGCAGGATTTCCGGTTTGGAGGAATGCGAGTAGCCGCGCATGAAGTGATGTTCCACCAACCAGCCGCAGCCAAAACCGAGCCGGTCGGCCAGCGCCATTTCGTCCAGCCAATCGGCAACCGCCTGCGACTCGGTGCGCGCGAGCTGCGGCGGCATGGAAAGCTCATGAAAGAGATCGAAGCGCATTAGCGATTTGGAGAAAAGCTTGGGAACCACGAATGAACACGAATGGACACGAATAAAAAGCAAAGGGCATTCTGTAACGCGAGTGCTTCCACTTTCCTGGCGTACCGGCCAATAGCAGCATGACTTGGGTAGTATGTTTTTAACATTCGTGTCTATTCGTGTTCATTCGTGGTTAAAACAGGTTTTCCTAGCGCAGCTATAATGCCAGCCCATGCACACCCCGCCAACTTACCGTTGCAACCTGGGCGCGATCGGCTGGGAACACGACGCCTGGTGCGGCGCGTTCTACCCGGAAGACCTGCCGCCGGAGTGGCGGCTGGCGTTCTATAACACCGAATTCGAATGCGTCTATCTGCCCTATGCGGTGTGGGGCCGCACATCGCCGGAGACCTTGGCGCAATGGCGCGAGGATACGCTGGAACGCTTTCGTTTCCTGCTCGAACCGGCGCACGGCCCGGCATCACCCGAGGATGGCGCGCGCCTTGCCGCCTTGAGCGAAAAGGCTGTTCTCGCCGTGGCACACGACGGTCCCGCCATCGTTTGGCTGGAACCGGGTGCCGACTTGAAGCAACTGGCGCAAACCATTCAAGAACAAGCACAAAAATCCCCGGTTTATATCGTGTCGGTCAGCGCCGATTATCCACAATTGGAGCAGGCCCGGACGCTGTTGGAAGTACTTGGGTACTAGTTGGGCAAGGTTTTAAAGGCGCCCGCTTCAGGTTAGAATGCCCCGTTCGCAAACATATATAGCCAGCCCATGCCCTCCGACAACCTGGTCGAAATCCAGGAACTCAACTTCACCTATGACGTGCGCCCGGTGCTGCAGGGCATCAATATGCATTTTCCGCGCGGCAAGGTGGTGGCGATCATGGGGCTATCCGGCTGCGGCAAGACCACATTGCTGCGCCTGATCGGGGGCCAGCTCAAGCCGAGCAGCGGGCAGGTGCAGGTCGCCGGCCAAACGATCCATGAGCTGGACCGTGAGGGTTTATTCCGCATGCGGCGGCGCATGGGCATGCTGTTTCAGTTTGGCGCGCTGTATACCGATATGTCGGTATTCGAAAACGTGGCGTTTCAGATGCGCGAGCACACCGATTTACCGGAGCCCTTGATCCGCGATCTGGTGCTGTTGAAACTCGAAGCGGTGGGCTTGCGCGGCGCGCACAATTTGATGCCGGCCGAATTGTCCGGCGGCATGGCGCGGCGCGTGGCCTTGGCGCGCGCCATTGCGCTGGACCCGATGTTGATGCTGTACGACGAGCCGTTCGCCGGCCTGGATACGATTTCGCTGGGCGTGATCGGCAACTTGATCCGCCACTTGAACGATGCGCTGGGCGCGACCTCGATCGTGGTGACACACGACGTGCAGGAGTCTTTGAAGATCGTGGATTATATTTATTTCATGTCCGGCGGGCGCGTGATCGCCGAAGGCACGCCGGATGAATTGCGCGCGGCGGATACCGGTTTCGTGCATCAATTCGTGCACGGCGAGATCGACGGCCCGATGCCCTTCCACTACCCCGGCGCCAGTTATGCCGATGACCTCGCCTTGGAGGCCGCGCATGCTTGAGCGCGCAATTACGGGCATACGCGGCACCGGCCATCGCGTAGTGAACGGCGTGTGGCGTTTCGGCTTCGCCAGCCGCTTCTTTTTAGCGACCTTGCTGCATTCCGGCATGAGCTTTCGCCGCTTTCAGCTGACGATCAAAGAGATCTATTTCAGTGGCGTGTTGTCGCTGATTATTATTTTGGTGTCGGGCCTGTTCGTGGGCATGGTGTTGGGCCTGCAAGGCTATGAGACGCTGCAAAAATATGGCTCCGAGTCGGCCTTGGGCACGCTGGTTGCGTTATCCCTGGTGCGCGAGTTGGGGCCGGTGCTGGCGGCGCTGTTGTTCGCCAGCCGCGCCGGTTCCGCCATCACCGCCGAGATCGGCTTGATGAAAGCCACCGAGCAGATCAGCGCGATGGAGATGATGGCGGTGGACCCGATCTCACGCGTGATTGCACCGCGCTTCTGGGCCGGGGTGATTTCGATGCCATTGTTGGCGGCCATGTTCTCCGCCATCGGCGTATTTGGCGGCTATCTGGTCGGCGTGGTGCTGATCGGCGTGGACGAGGGCCAATTCTGGTCGCAGATGCAGTCGGCGGTGGATTTTCGCCAGGACGTGATGAATGGCGTGATCAAGAGCTGCGTGTTTGGCGTCGCGATCACCGCCATCGCCCTGTTCGAAGGCTATGACGCGCCGCCCACGGCGGAGGGCGTATCGCACGCAACCACGCGCACGGTGGTCACCTCCGCGCTGGCGGTGCTGGCCTTGGATTTTATTTTGACCGCTTTCATGTTTAGGGGGCTGTAAACCTTATGGAACGTACAACGCTGGATTTATGGGTGGGATTATTCGTGGTGGCGGGCCTGGCGGCCGTGCTGGTGCTGGCGATGAAGGTGGGAAATTTGAGCACCTTCAACATGTCGGAATCCTATGAGCTGCAGGCCGACTTCGACAATATCGGCGGCCTCAAGGCGCGCGCCCCGGTGAAAAGCGCCGGTGTGGTGGTGGGCCGGGTCACCCACATCAGCTTCGACAACGCCAGTTATCGCGCGCGGGTGTCGATGGTGGTGGATAAGCGCTACCAGTTTCCGAAAGACACCTTCGCCAAGATTCTCACCGCGGGCTTGCTCGGCGAGCAATACATCGGCCTCGATCCGGGCGGCGACGAAGTGAACCTCAAGTCCGGCGACAAAATCGCCAAGACCCAGCCCGCCGTGGTGCTGGAGAGCTTGATCAGCAGTTTTATGTTCGACAAGGCCGCCGACGGCGGCGCCAAGAAATAGCACGCAAAACTTAACCTAGAGAGCCCATATGATGAGCACAAAACGAATTTGGATTGCCCTGGTGATGTTGCTGGTGAGCCCACTGCTGTTGGCGGCCGAAAGCGACCCGGATGAACTGATCAAGAAAACCGCGAACGAGGTATTGACGATCATTAAGCAGGACAAGGAAATTCAAGCCGGCAACAAGAAGAAGATCAAGGAAGTGATCGAAGTCAAAGTGCTGCCGCATTTCGATTTCACGCGCATGACGCGCCTGGCCGTGGGCCGGTTCTGGAGCCAGGCAACACCGGCACAGCAGCAATCGCTGGTGAGCGAATTTAAAACCCTGCTCGTGCGCACCTACTCGACCTCGCTCATCTCTTACAAGGATCAAAGAATCGACTACAAGCCGCTCAAATTGATGCCGGCCGATACCGATGTCGTGGTCAAAACCCTGATCATTCAACCCGGCGGCCAGCCGATCCCGCTCGACTACAGCATGATCAAAACCCCCGCCGGCTGGAAGGCCTATGACATCTCGGTCGATGGCGTGAGCCTGGTGGTGAACTACCGCTCCTCGTTCGCGCAGGAAATTCAGCAGGGCGGCATGGATCAACTGATCAAAACCCTGCAGGCGAAAAACAACGGTCTCATCCCGGACACCAAGAAGAACTAATCAACATGCTGACCCGCGAAGGCGATGCGCTCAAAGTCGCCGGCCCCATGAATATCGACAGCGTGTCCTCGCTGCTCGCGCAGAGCGCCGGCATGCTGGAAGGGGTGACCCTGGTCGATCTGGCCGGCGTGACCGAAGCCGACTCGTCCGCCGTGAGCTTGCTGCTGGAATGGCGGCGTCAAGCCAAGGGCGATGCTTTGCGCTTCGCCAACCTGCCGCCCGCGCTGAAAAGCCTCGCCGATCTTTATGGCGTGGCGAATTTGATTCCTCAATAAAAAACCTATTTGCCACAGAGATCACAGAGGCCACAGAGAAAACCCGTGGTTACACTGTGATGTATCAATCACCCAAGGGGTAGGCCAAGAATCGTGATGCATCTGTGCTTTCCTCTGTGTACTCTGTGATCTCTGTGGCAAGATTTTTTTCTTCCCGAATTTTAACTGCCTTTGCCATGACCTCAGCGATTGAATTTTGCGGCGTGCACAAGCAATTCGGCGCGCTGGAAGCATTGAAAGGCGTGGATCTGCGCGTCGAGCCGGGCGAATTTTTCGGCTTGCTGGGCCCCAATGGCGCGGGCAAATCCACGTTGATCCACGTGCTCGCCGGTTTGGTGCGCGCCTCCAGCGGGACGGCGTTGGTGATGGGGCATGATGTGCGCAACGATTACCGCGCGGCGCGGCGCAGCCTCGGCATGGTGCCGCAGGAACTGGTGTACGACCCCTTTTTTACCGTGCGCGAAACGCTCAAGTTTCAATCCGGCTATTACGGCGTGCGCGGCAACGCGGCGTGGATCGATGAATTGCTGGCGGGCTTGGATCTGGCCTCCAAAGCCGATACTTATACGCGCAAACTGTCCGGCGGCATGAAGCGGCGCGTGCTGGTGGCGCAAGCCCTGGTGCACAAGCCGCCGGTAATCGTGCTGGACGAACCGACTGCCGGCGTGGATGTGGAGTTGCGTCAAAACCTGTGGCAATTCATCCGCAAGCTCAACACCGAGGGGCATACGATTATGCTCACCACGCATTACCTGGAGGAGGCGGAAATGCTGTGCAGCCGCATCGCCATGTTGAAGCAAGGCCGCATCGTCGCGCTCGACACCAAACAAAACCTGCTTAACCTGATCACCGATAAATACGTGCGGCTTAAATTAAAAACCGGGGCATTGCCGCCCAGCCTGCAAGCCAAAGCGCGCCCGATGGAGGCAGACTGCTTTGTGCTGCCGCTGACCGACTACACGGAGCTGGAAGGGATGCTGCGCGATCTGCGCGAAGGCGGTGCGATGGTCGAGGAAATCGAACTGATCAAACCGGACTTGGAAGAAGTGTTTGTCCAGGTCATGCACCGGCATTAAAGGCGGTAAAACTTAAATGCGAGCCACAGAGATCACAGAGCACACAGAGACGCCGGTTCTTAGCGCGTTGCGCTCGATAGCACCGTGGGGGAGTGCGCCAAGTCCAGAACCCCTTATGTTTTTCTCTGTGTGCTCTGTGTGCTCTGTGGCAAATTTTTTATATTCATCATGACCAGCTTAGCCACCCTGTTCTACAAAGAAGTCCTGCGCTTCCATAAGGTCATCCTGCAAACCGTGATGGCGCCGATCATTACGGCGCTGTTGTATCTGCTGATCTTTTCTCATGTCTTGTCCGAGCACGTGCAGGTCTATCCCGGCGTGTCCTATACCGCGTTCTTGATTCCCGGGCTGGTGATGATGTCGGTGCTGCAAAACGCCTTTGCCAACAGCTCGTCCAGCCTGATTCAATCCAAAGTGACGGACAACATCGTGTTCGTGCTGCTGCCGCCGATAGCGTACTGGGAATTTTTTCTGGCTTACGTGGCGGCGGCGATGGTGCGCGGCATGGTAGTGGGCGCAGGCGTGTTTCTGGTGGCGATGTGGTTTACCGAAGTGCCGTTGCAGCATCCCCTGTGGGCCTTCGCTTTTGCGTTTTTCGGCAGCGCCATCCTCGGCATCCTGGGCGTGATCGCCGGCATTTGGGCCAACCAATTCGATCAACTGGCGGGGTTTCAGAATTTCATCATCGTGCCGCTGACTTTTCTGTCCGGTGTGTTCTACTCCATTCATTCCCTGCCGGAATTCTGGCAGACGATCTCGCACTTCAACCCCTTCTTCTACATGATCGATGGCTTCCGCTACGGATTTTTCGGTGTGTCCGATGTTGCGCCCAGTGTGAGCCTCGGCGTTGTCCTGGCTTGCGGTTTGGTCTTATCATGGGCCACGCTGCAACTTCTTAAATCCGGCTACAAATTACGTTATTGAGGCGCCCCATGCTTACCCCCGAGCAAGTTCAGCACTACATCACCACCGGCCTGAAATGCGAGCACATCGAAGTGAGCGGCGATGGCCGCCATTTCGACGCGGTGATCGTCAGCCCCGAATTCAGCGGCAAAAACATGGTGCAGCAGCATCAAATCGTTTACCGCGTCCTGGGCGACCGCATGCGCGAGGAAATCCATGCGCTGTCGATGAAAACCTTTTCGCCCGAGGATTGGGCGAAGCGTTAGGAAAATCACTTTTGAACCATGGAGTACACGGAAAACGCGGAGTTTTAATACCCAAAAACTCTGTGCCCTCCGTGTACTCCGTGGTGGAAAAATAATCAATTATGGACAAACTCGTTATTCAAGGCGGCGTGCCGCTCAACGGTGAAATTCGCATCTCCGGCGCCAAGAACGCGGCCTTGCCGATTCTGTGCGCGGGGCTGCTCACCGGCGACACGCTGACGCTCACCAACGTGCCGCATCTGAAGGACGTCACCACCACCCTCACCCTGCTGAGCCAGATGGGGGTGCAAGTCACGCTTGACGAAAAAATGGGCGTGGCGCTGGATGGCTCGGCGGTGAATAACCCGGTCGCGCCGTATGAGATGGTGAAAACCATGCGCGCTTCTATTTTGGTGCTGGGGCCGCTGGTGGCGCGCTTCGGCGTGGCGGTGGTCTCGCTGCCGGGCGGTTGCGCCATCGGCTCGCGCCCGGTGGACCTGCACATCAAGGGCCTGCAAGCCATGGGGGCGGAAATCAGCATCGAGCACGGCAATATCATCGCCCGCACCAAGCGGCTCCAAGGCGCGCGCATCTTCATGGATTTGGTGTCCGTCACCGGCACCGAAAATCTGATGATGGCGGCGGCGCTGGCCGACGGCGTTACCGTGATCGAAAATGCCGCGCGCGAGCCGGAAGTCGTGGACCTCGCGCATTGTTTAAATGCGATGGGGGCGCGCGTGGAAGGCGCGGGCGGCGACATCATCACCATCCATGGCGTGGACCGCCTGCACGGCGCAACCCACCCTATCATTCCCGACCGCATCGAAACCGGCACCTATCTGGTCGCCGCCGCCGCCTGCGGCGGGCGCGTCAAACTCAAAAATACCCGCCCCGACACGCTGGACGCGGTGTTGGAAAAGCTGCGCGAAGCGGGCGCTCGTATTACGCTCGGCGACGACTGGATCGAGATCGAGCGCAGCGGCGCGCTCAAATCGGTGAACGTGCGCACCGCACCCCACCCGGCCTTCCCTACCGATATGCAGGCGCAATTCATGGCGCTGAACAGCATCGCCCAAGGCTCGGCCACCGTCATCGAAACCATTTTCGAAAACCGCTTCATGCACGTGCAGGAACTCACCCGCCTCGGCGCCGACATCGAAACCCAAGGCAACACCGCCGTGGTGCGCGGCGTGCCGCGCCTCGACGGCGCGACCGTCATGGCCACCGACCTGCGCGCCTCCGCCAGCCTGGTCATCGCCGGCTTGGTGGCGCAAGGCGAAACCACGGTCGAGCGCATCTATCACATCGATCGCGGCTACGAATGCATCGAAGAAAAGCTGTCGCAACTCGGCGCGCGGATTAAGCGGGTGCATTGATCGTGCGTCTGCCGAATGCCGGACGAGCGGTCGTTGACATCGTAAAACTGCGGGATTACTGTTTAAACGTGGATCACCCTCGTGGACGACATAAGGCCAGGCTGTTCGCAGCCGCGCTTGGTATCACGGCAGAAGATGCGGGCGAGCTTCGCGAATTATTTCTGCTCGGCATAGGCTCCCACGAAGCTATTCCAGGCGTCAACGATGCCTACGGGGAGCGCTATACGATTGATATGCCAGTGGCTCGGCTGGGACGAAAAGCCGTCGTGCGCACGGCCTGGATAGTGAAAAGTAGTGAAGATTTTCCACGGCCAACTAGTTGTTTTGTTCTTTGAGCGTAGTATTGGAAAAATTATGGCGATTCAACTCTTGGATGTAGTGGCTTTAGTCAATGACCTGCCCGAGCATAAGCTGATTCGCGGCCAAGTCGGCACGGTCGTGGAACTACTCGCACCTGAAGTTTATGAAGTGGAATTCACCGATGAGGATGGCCGTACCTATGCCAGCCTCGCGCTGCGCACCGATCAACTCTTGGCCTTGCATTACCACCCTGTTGCTGCCTGATTTTTTTAGGGGTTTTTAGACTAAACCCCCATGGATTCCCGACAACTCACGCAGCACATCGCCGCCGCCTGGCGCGACAGCATCATCCCCCGTCTCGTCGAATACATCGCCATTCCCGCCAAGTCCCCGCTGTTCGATCCGGACTGGGATGCGCATGGCCATATCGACCGCGCGGTGGAGTTGGCGGTGGATTGGGCGCGCAGGCAGCCGATTGCGGGCATGGCGCTGGATGTCGTGCGGCTGCCCAGGCTGACGCCGGCGATCTTGATCGACATCCCCGCCTTTGCGGGCGCCCCGCTGCCTACACCGCTGCTGGAGCGCGATATCAAAACCCCCGCGCCGAAAACCGTGCTGATTTATGGCCACCTGGATAAGCAGCCGGAGATGACCGGTTGGCGCGAGGGCTTGGGCCCGTGGCAGCCGGTGATCGAGGACGGCAAGCTGTATGGGCGCGGCGGAGCGGATGACGGCTATGCGATTTTTTCCGCGCTGTCGGCCATTGCCGCGCTGCAAGCACAAAATGTGGCGCACCCGCGCTGTGTAGTGTTGATCGAAACCAGCGAGGAATCGGGCAGCCCGGATTTGCCGGCCTACATGCAAGCCCTGTCCCCGCGCATCGGCACGCCGGATTTGGTGGTCGCGCTCGATTCCGGCTGCGGCGATTATGCGCGGCTGTGGAGCACCGCTTCGTTGCGCGGCATGGTGGGCGGCGCGCTGAGCGTGAACGTGCTCACCGAAGGCGTGCATTCGGGCGATGCCAGCGGCGTCGTGCCCTCTTCCTTCCGCATCGCACGCCAACTGTTGTCGCGCATCGAGGACGAAACCAGCGGGCACATTCTGCCGCCGGAATTTCACGCGGACATTCCCGAAGAGCGTGAGCGCCAGGCGGCGCAAGCGGCGCAAATTCTCGGCCGCATGCTGCATGAAAAATTCCCCTTTCACGGCGCGACGCGACCGATCGAGGACGACCTCACCCAACTGGTGTTGAACCGCGCCTGCCGCCCGACGCTGTCGGTCACCGGCGCCGATGGCCTGCCGCCCTTGAAGAGCGCGGGCAATGTGCTGCGGCCGCATACCGGCTTGAAGCTTTCGCTGCGCCTGCCGCCGACGGTGGATGCGCCCGCTGCCGCCGCCACCCTCAAGCAAATCCTGGAGCGCGACCCGCCGCATGGCGCGACGGTCAAATTCGAGATCGAGCAAGCCGCCAGCGGCTGGAGCGCGCCGGAACTCGCACCCTGGCTGGCCGCGGCCCTGGAGCGCGCCTCGCATCACCACTTTGATCGCGCCGCCGCATTCTTGGGCGAGGGAGTAACGATTCCCTTCATGAGCCTGCTGGGACGGCACTATCCGCAAGCGCAATTTGTCATCACCGGCGTGCTGGGGCCGCATTCCAATGCGCATGGGCCGAATGAATTCTTGCACCTCGATTACGCGCAAAAGCTGACCTGCTGCGTGGCGGAAATTCTCGCGGCGGTGAAATGACAATGGCGGCCCCAAATGTAAATGGGGCCGCCATTCGGGATGAAAATCAGCGTTACTCAGGGACGAATGTAGGAATAACCTTCCTGCTGTTTCTGCATCAATTCCACCACGCCGGCTTTGACATAGCCGATGTTGGCCAACATATCGTCCTTGGTGAGCTTCTGGCCCTTCATCGTATTCTCGCAAGCCACGATTTTGACCCCCGAACCAGCCGCTTCCGTGATGCGGGTGCCCACCTCGGATTCCAGCTTGAGCATGCCAATACCGGGGCCATAGGCAACGATTTCGATTTCCGCATTTCCCTTGCCTAAGTCGGCCTGCACATTTTTCGCGTTATTCAGCGCGAGATTCCATTTTTTCGGGTCAGCATCGCTGACTTGGAAAATGACTTTCTGCTTTGCTTCCTTGGCGGGCTGCTGGGCACAGCCGGTCATGAATAAAGCGGATGCGGCAACCGCGCCGAGAATCATCAGTCGTAAGTATTTCATTTTGTCTCCTAAATATCGATTGGGGCCAAGGTAATAAATCCATCGCTCTGCCCTGTAAAGAGCCAGTACAGGGTTATTACGGCTAGCATTCTAAAACCTAAAGGCATATTTCCCAAATTAATCCTGCGATATTTCACCCCGTATCGCCCCCCGCGCTGCGCTCAACACCCGGTTTACAGCTCCTTATGCGTGCCGTCGCAAAACGGCAAGGTCTCGCTCATGCGGCAGCCGCACAGCCAGGCGCTGCCGGTCTTCTCGGCCACAAACGATATCGGCTCGACGCCGCCGCCTTCATGCGAGCCATCGCACCAGGGCTGATTTTTGCTCTTGCCGCAAGCGCAGTACCAATATTCCTTGCCGGCTTCTACTTGAACTTCATACGGTGCGTTTTGCACGATCGATCTCTCCATTGAATGTATATGACGCGCCGCGCAAGCCCTTTCTAAAACAGGGATTTGTGCCGAGGCGGGCGGGCCGGTACAATATGCCACAAATGGCCGCGCCATGGAGAATGTAAACCTCACGAATCAGTTTCTGATTGCCATGCCCAACATGGCGGACCCCTATTTTTCCAAGTCGCTCACCTACATCTGTGAGCATAACGAGCAAGGGGCGCTCGGCATTGTGATCAACCGCCCGATCGACCTCACCCTGTCCACCCTGCTCGACCAAATCGACGTCCCGCTCGGCCACCCCGAGATCGGCAATATGCCCGTGCACTTTGGCGGCCCGGTGCAAATGGATCGCGGTTTCGTACTGCACCGGCCCCTGGGCGAATGGCAATCGACGCTGCGAGTCAGCGACGAGATCGGCCTCACGACATCGAAAGACATCCTGCAAGCCGTGGCGGAAGGCGCCGGGCCGAATCAATTTTTCCTGACCCTGGGCTATGCCGGCTGGGCGCCGGGGCAACTGGAGCACGAGATCTCGCTCAATGCCTGGCTCAGCGTGGCGGCCGACACCAGCCTGATTTTTGATATCCCGGTCGAGGCGCGCTTCGACGCGGCGCTGCACCTGCTCGGCATCGACACCATGAATCTGTCGGAGGATGTGGGGCATGCGTGAGATGACCATGACGCCCCGTTCTCCTCGCCACTCCCCCCACACCTCGCACGGCACCATCCTCGCTTTCGACTTCGGCAAAAAGCGCATCGGCGTCGCGATGGGCGAGCTGGAACTGAAAATGGCGCACCCGCTCACCACGATCAGCGGGCAAGCCGACGCCCGGTTTCAAGCCATTGCGAAACTGATCCAGGAATGGCAACCGGTGCGCCTGATCGTGGGCCTGCCCCTGCACCTGGACGGCGCCGAACATGAAATGACCGAACAATGCCGCCGCTTCGCGCGCCAACTGCAAGGCCGCTTTAATCTCGAAACCGAATTGGTGGATGAGCGCCTCACGTCAGCAGAAGCAGAATCGATGCTCGCCGGCATGGGCCGGGGCGGGCAAGAGGACAAACACCTGATCGATCAACTCGCGGCGCAGCGCATTCTGCAAGCTTACTTTGACCAATATGACACTCCCTGACCCCGAACAACTGACACAGGAACTCGCCCTTGCGATCAAGCCGCGGCTGCGCGCGAACAGCGTCTTGGTCGGCATCCACACCGGCGGCGCCTGGATCGCGGAAAAAATACAGCAACAACTTGGCGGCAAGCTGCCGCTGGGCACGCTGGATATTTCGTTCTATCGCGACGATTTCAGCCGTATCGGCCTGCACCCGCAGGTTGCGCCATCGGATATCCCCTTCGAAATTGAAGACGCGCACGTAATCCTGATCGACGATGTGCTGCACACCGGGCGCACCATCCGCGCGGCGATGAACGAGCTGTATGACTACGGCCGCCCGGCGTCGATCGAACTCGCGGTGCTGATCGATCGCGGCGGGCGCGAGCTGCCGATCGCGGCGGACATGGTGGGCGCGCGCCTCGATCTGACCGAGAAGCAAAATATCCAACTCACGCTGGACCCGAACAACAAACTGACCTTGAGCCTGCACCAACGTTGATGACCCCGAACCCGCAACTCACCGACACCGGCGCACTGCGCCACCTGCTCACCATCGAAGGCTTATCCGCCAAGCTCATTCATTCCATTCTCGACACCGCCGAATCCTTTGTCAGCGTGGGCGAGCGCGAAGTGAAAAAAGTCCCGCTGCTGCGCGGCAAATCGATATTCAACCTGTTCTTCGAAGCCTCGACCCGCACCCGCACCACGTTCGAGATCGCCGCCAAGCGCCTCTCGGCCGACGTGGTGAATCTCAACGTCAGCGCCTCCTCCCAATCCAAGGGCGAGACCCTGCTCGACACGGTGGACAACCTCTCGGCCATGGGCGCCGACATGTTCGTGGTGCGCCATGCGCAGTCCGGCGCGGCGCATTTCATCGCGCGCCATGTCGCACCGCACATCCATGTCGTGAATGCCGGCGATGGGCGGCACGCGCACCCGACGCAAGGCTTGTTGGACATGTTCACCATCCGCCGCTTCAAAAAGGACTTCACCCAACTGCGCGTGGCGGTGGTCGGCGACGTGATGCACTCGCGTGTCGCCCGCTCCGAAATCCACGCACTGACCACGCTCGGCGTGCCGGAAGTACGCGTGATCGCACCGCGCACCCTGCTGCCAAAAGGCGTCGAATCCCTTGGCGTGCATGTGTTCAATGACATGCAGGCGGGGCTGAAAGACGTGGACGTGGTGATGATGCTGCGCCTGCAAAACGAGCGCATGAGCGGGCCATTCCTGCCCAGCGCGCAGGAATATTTCAAATACTACGGGCTGACTGCCGACAAGCTCAAACTCGCCAAGCCCGACGCCATCGTGATGCACCCCGGCCCGATGAACCGCGGGGTGGAGATCGATTCCTCGGTGGCGGATGGCGGCCAAGCCGTGATCCTGCCGCAAGTCACTTTCGGCATCGCGGTGCGCATGGCGGTGATGAGCATGTTGGCGGGGGCTTGAACATGAAAATACATATCAAAAATGGCCGACTGATCGACCCGAAAAACAAAATCGACCGGGTTGCCGATCTCTATATTGCCGCTGGCAAAGTGGTGAGTATCAGCAAAGCGCCGGATGCCTTTCACGCCAACCGCGAAATCGATGCGAAGAATCTAATCGTCTGCCCCGGCTTGATCGATCTCGCCGCACGGCTACGTGAACCGGGCTTTGAGTACCGCGCCACGCTCGAATCGGAAATGGACGCAGCGGTCGCGGGCGGCGTCACCAGCCTCGTCTGCCCGCCCGACACCGACCCGGTGCTGGACGAACCGGGCTTGGTGGAAATGCTCAAACACCGCGCCAAGAGTTTGAATCAGGCGCACGTCTATCCGCTCGGCGCACTCACCCAAGGCTTGGCCGGCAAAGTGCTCACCGAAATGGCGGAGCTGCACGACGCAGGCTGCATCGGCTTCTCGCACGCCGATGCGCCGCTGATCGACACCACGCTCTTGATGCGCGCCATGGAATACGCCGCGACTTTCGGCTTCACCGTGTGGCTGCGGCCGCAAGACACCTTCTTGGCCGAAGGCGGCGTCGCGCACGACGGCGAAGTCGCAACCCGCTTAGGGTTGGCGGCGATTCCCGCCTGCGCCGAAACTATCGCGCTCTCCACCATTTTGTATCTCATGCGAGAAACCGGTGCGCGCGTGCACATCTGCCGCCTCTCCAGCCGCGATGGCGTGGCACTCATCCGTCAGGCCAAAGCGGAAGGGTTGCCCGTCACCTGCGACATCTCGATCAACCACGCGCATTTGTGCGACCGGGACATCGGCTATTTCGACGCCAATGCCAACCTGATGCCCCCGCTGCGCGATCAGCGCGACCGCGATGCCCTACGCGCCGCACTGAGTGACGGCGCCATCGATGCCCTGTGCTCCGACCACACCCCAGTGGATGAAGACGCGAAACAAGTCCCCTTCGCCGAAGCGGAAACCGGTGCGACCGGCTTGGAACTCCTGCTGCCACTCACCCTGAAATGGGCCACCGAACAAAAAGTGCCGCTGCTCGACGCCCTCGCCAAAATCACCAGCGAACCGGCGCGCATCTTAGGTTTGAACAACGGTCACTTAGGCTTAGGCCAGACCGCCGATGTCTGCATCTTCGATCCCGCCGCACCTTGGCGCGTCGAAGCAAAGGCGCTGAAAAGCCAAGGCAAGAACACCCCCTTCCTGGGTTACGAAATGCTGGGCAAGGTGCGCTACACCTTGATGGCGGGACATGGGGTGTATGAGGGGTAGTTGGGGGCTCTGCGCTGCAATCATATTCAAGGCACTGAGCAAGCCGCAACCATCGGCAAGGACTTCACCGTGACCAGCACTAAACGACCATTAGCATCGCAGCCCACCGAAACCATTACCTCGCGCATTCTGATGATGCGTGGAATGAAGGTGATGATCGACACCGATCTAGCCGAGCTCTATGGCGTGACCACCAAGCGTTTCAATGAGCAGGTCAAACGCAACCTGGAGCGGTTCCCATCCGATTTCATGTTCCAGCTTACGGAAGAAGAGTTCGCCGCTTTAAGGTCGCAATTTGCGACCTTAAAGCATGGGCGTGGACAACACCGCAAATATCTCCCCTACGTTTTTACCGAGCATGGCGCGATCATGGCGGCGACGATTCTAAATAGCCCACAAGCAACCGAGGCGTCGGTCTATGTGGTGCGCGCCTTTGTCCGTCTGCGCGAGGTACTTGCCTCGCACAAGGAGCTGGCCAAGCGCCTGGATGATCTTGAGCAAACGACCGAGGGGCTGGCCTTGCAGCACGATACTTTCGCGCGCAATACCCGCGCACAGTTGAAGCAGGTGTTCGATGCGATTCGAGAGTTGATGACGCCACCAGCTGCACCTGCTAAACGCCCCATCGGATTTGTGACGCAGGAGGAGAAACCAGCCAAGCCGAAAGCAGCTAAGGCCAAAAGACTGATTCGGCAGAGCAAATGAATACCTCAACAACCAAATCCTGGCACCCGCGATGACGGTTACTGATAAAGAAATCAAAGCCGCGAACCGTCGCGGTGCGGAGAAGAAAGCGGCATTCCCAACCGCAGTTTCGGTTCGCTACGACCGGCGCGTATCGCGCGTCGTCATCACTCTGGCTACCGGCCTAGAGCTCGCGTTCTCGCCGAAACATGCACAGGGGCTGGAACACGCGCATCCAGCCGATCTCGCGGATGCTGAAATTAGCCCTTCTGGCTTGGGCATCCATTTCCCGCGCCTCGATGCAGACATCTATATCCCGGCTTTGCTCGAAGGCTTCCTCGGATCTAAACGCTGGATCGCCGCACAGATCGGAAAGATAGGCGGCGCAACCAAGAGCGAAGCCAAGACGGCCGCAGCTCGCGAGAACGGCAAGCTTGGCGTCCGACCGAAAAAGAAAAAAGAATTGGCTACCGCTTAACGCTGCTGCTTACGCCCGGCCCTTCTTCGGCAAAATCGGCGACCTGCGATTCAGCGTACGAAAATCGTGTCTGACCTCAGCAACCTTGAGAATGAAGTATAAAAAGTCGAAAAAATCGTCCATCTTGAGATGGGGCCCATATCCAGTAGTTGGTAAAACTATTGTTGTAATGTGGCGAAAAGGAAATCTCAATCGCAGGCTCCCCGTTAATTTTGTCAACCTGGACTCTAAACGGTCCGCCATCAAGACTTGGTGCCTGCATTAGGACTTGGGTCTTGTTCCGAAAGTGAACCTTAACCAGCACCGGCCCACCCCAAACAAAAGCGTTGCTCAAAGAAGATATTTCCTGAGAGTCTGAGCGTGGCAAATATTCGAAGGTGAAGCGAATGTTTTCATCGCCAATCTTTAGTTGGCGGTCAGCAATCAATCTTGGTAGCTTCTGATCGGCACTACCAAGAGCCCTATTCCAAACCTCCTCAGAAATTGCGAAAGCGCTCTTTCCGAAGCGCCCCTTGGGTAGTGGAACTTGCTGATTTATGTGCCGCGATATGCTGAACGATTCTTCCACCCCCGAAGAGAATGCTCGATAGGGGTTATCTGTGTCCACATATACAGAACTCAGTGTGGAGCCAACCACTAGGACGTATTCGATTTCACCAGTGACCCATAAGCGCCTCAAAATTAAATCGGGTTTTGAGTCACTATTTAGATCGCCGAGCCATAATATCTCTTGACGCAAAAAAGCCATACCACTCGCGGACGGGACAAGTACAGTTCCTTGGCCACTTGAATCAATGGCAAGCAGGGACATTGAGCCCGCGAGCAAGACACCATCAGGCCGCTTTTCATACTTCGCCGAAACGGTCCAAGTCGCTCCATTAATGGAAACTGCAGTTTCCCACCCTTCAAGCAAAAATTGTCCTGTGGTTACTAGCGACGGATATCTCCCCGGTTTGAAATGAAGTGGCTCATCGTTGTCGTTTGTTATGCGCAAAGCGAAAAGGGCATTCTTGGGTAACGCGAGGGTAAGCCCATCCGATTTAAAGGAATTGCCTTTAAGACGAGCCAAGTCTTCGAATAACTTTCCTGTGGCAATTAACCAGTCAGGGGCTCTAGTCTCCAGAGCCCGATCGACAACCAAGTCTGAACCGTCGAGCAGAATAGAATGCCACGCTTGTTTTTTCAGTGCCTTACGAGTAAGCGCCTTTCCATCTGCACTACTTATTGGTTCGCCAGGGGCGCTGAGAATCACGAGGCCAATCTCGCTTTCGCTAGACCAAGCAAACTGACAGATAAATGTCTGAAATATGAAAGCGAGAATTAGTCGATGAATTTGCATGCTTATCTTCCTAACATCAAGGGGATCACATTGATCTGTCCCAAGTTTGCTCACACACAGCATATGCGAAAGTGTCAGGCTTTGGTTATTGGATTATTTTTAGTAGCCTACAGCCTGCCAATCGCATCTGTCGGCAACCACAAAGTCAAAGGCGAATCCGGCAAGCGCTCGAACTCAAAGCGCTCATACCAGCCGCGCGCCTTTTCATCTTTGGCGTCCACGACCACGCCGATCATTCCGATTTCTTCGGAAAGCCGTAGGCAGCGTTGCAAGGCGTCGGCCAGCAGCAATTCGCCCAGCCCTTGGCGCTGGTGGCGCGTATCCACCGCCAAACGCGCCAGCCGCGCGACCGGGAGCGGGAAGTTGGGGAATCGGCTTAGATGTTTCACCGGCAGGTTTTCTTTGCGGATGGCCGACATGGCCAGACTGTAGAAACCATGAATCGCGGCGCCTTCGGCTGCCACATAGCTGCGACTGACGTTTGCCTCGGCATGCTGACGCGCGAAGCGGCGCAGGTAGGCATCGAGCGCTTCTACCCCGCAAGAAAAATTTCGCCGGTCGTGAAAGGACGTTAGTGGTTCTATCCGTCCCTGGAAACGCAAACTCAAGGTTTGCTTTGCTGCCAGTTGCGGTGACGCTTCATGGCGGCAGCCAGTTTCGGTCTAGGCTTCTCGGTGTTGTCCAAGGCCTTGACGAAGGCGCGCCAATCGCGGGAGGTCAGTGTGATCGATTCGTTTTCGGTCAAAATTTGCCGGGCGCGCTCCTGCGCCGCGCCCAACAAAAAAGCGCTGACCGATAAACCGGCGGTCGAGGCTGCCCGAACGATCAGCTCCTTGATCTCGGGCGAGGTGCGCAAGTCGATGCGTTCATTGGGTAGCGTAGTTGGCATGGCAGGGCCTTTTGTACGGAAAATATACGGAACTAGCTTAGCATGGCCACTTTGCGGCTGCAACAGCGCCATCGGAGCAGGACTCAATCGACATCTACCGCCGAACCAAACCCACCGGCACCCACGCTTCCGCCCCAAGCATCCAAGACTCATCCTCATCACGCTTCTTGGCGAAATAGCGTGGCATCGCAAACCGGTAAATCAAATAGCCTAGCAACATGAATCTCTCCTTTGAAAAGACCGCCAAGCCCCATGGCTTGGGCGGTGACATGCGCTAACTCGCGCCCTCTCTCCTAGCTCTCTCCCGCAAGCGGGCGAGAGGGACGCAGGCTCGCTATGCGAGTTTCAAATTAGCACTGCTTCTGCTCAAACACTTGCTTCCAATTCACTTTTGTCATCACGCAGCATCGGCGCCGGGAAGTGAAGCCCAAGTAGTGCGGACGCGCTTACTGCTGTCGCTAGTCGTAACCGATGCCTCGTCAGTTGAGGTCGGCTTCGGCCCCGATAACAAAATCACCGCCGAACTCAGCAACATGGCGGCGACCATGCCGGTGGCCAGGCTCGCCAGCATGAAGCGTAAAAAATCGGTGTAAACGGTGCGGGTGAAAACGGTGGCGGGTTTTGTGTTCATGGCGGCACTCCTTGCGTGTGGTTGACGCTGCCCATTTAAGCCCTCAAATCGGGCGTGGGCAGGGGCAATCCAGGCATGCCGGGGATGAATTGTGGCGAAATCGTGGCAGCGGATTCGGCCCGCTTCACACGCGAACAAGATCGGGTATAGTCGCCGCCATGGGAAGAACGATTGCGATTGTGGAAGACGAGCCCGCGATTCGGGCCAACTACGCCGACGCGCTGCGCCGCCAGGGTTACGAGGTCGCCGCCTATGCCAACCGGCGCGAGGCGACGGCCGGCATGCAAACGCGGCTGCCGGATCTGGCGATCATCGACATCGGCCTGGAAGATGAAATCGATGGCGGTTTTACCTTATGCCGCGATTTGCGCGCCAAGTCGGAGAAATTGGCGATCATTTTTCTGACAGCGCGCGACAGCGATTTCGACACGGTGGCCGGCTTGCGCATGGGGGCCGACGACTATCTGACCAAGGACGTGAGCCTGCCGCATTTGCTGGCGCGCATCAGCGCGCTGTTCCGGCGCATGGATGCCGTGGCCACGCACGCCGACGCGGACGAGATTCTGACGCGCGGCAAATTGGTGCTGGATTTGAAGCGCATGGCGGCGAGCTGGGATGGTCAAACCGTGCCGCTCACGCTCACCGAATTTTGGATGGTGCATGCGCTGGCAAAATTCCCCGGCCACTTGAAAGACCGCGACCACCTCATGAGCGAAGCCAAGCTCACGGTGGACGACGCCACGATCACCTCGCACATCAAACGCATTCGCAAAAAGTTTGCCGCGTTGGATAGTACATTCGATGCGATCGAAACCTTGTACGGCATGGGGTATCGGTGGAAGGAATGATCAAGCCCCGCTTCAGCATCCGCGCCAAACTCTTGCTCGTCTCGCTTACCCTGCTCGCCGTGCCCTGGGTTGGGCTGTCCTTTGTACAAGAAGTGGAACGCGCGCTGCGCCTAGGCCATGAGCAATCCGTCGCGGCAACGGCGCAGGCGGTGGCCACCGCCTTGCACGACCGGCCACGCCTGTTCGAGCCGCAACCGGGGCACGCCTCGCCCTGGCATGAGCCGGGGGATTTGTATCTCTTCGCCCTGCCCGCGGCCATGGAGGTGGATGGCGCTGCATCCGATTGGCCGGCCACTTTGACCGCGCACGCTTACGCCCCGCCTCCCGCTACTGAAAACACGCCGGCCAGCAGCGCCGCTTTCAAGCTGCGCCTCGGCCAGCATGGCGCGTATGTTTATGCGCTGATCGAAGTGAGCGATGCGCAAGTGCATTACCGCGCGTCAAACAGCCTGTTACTCGAGTCAGCCGACCATATCGAATTCGCGCTCACCACGCCCGAGGGGGAATTCAAGCGTTTTAGCGTAAGCCCCCTACGGCCCGGCACCGGCCCGGCGCATGCGGTGCAATTTCAGGACGGCAAGCTCGCCTTGGGGCAGCCCGAGCCCCGCATTAAAGCGGTATGGCGCGAAACCCCTACCGGCTACAACGTGGAGCTGTCGTTGCCGCAATCGCTGCTGGGCGAAAAACTGGCTTTCGCCAGCGCGGAGGTGAGCACACCGGAAGCCGGGATCAGCGCATGGATCAACACCTCGACTGTCGCACAGCGCGAAGGCATGGGGCGTTTGGTCGTGCCCTCGCCCGAGATTCAGCAAGTGGTGCAAGGCTTGGGGCGCGCGACGAGCCGGATACGTGTGGTGGATAAAAGCCAGCGCGTGATCGCGGAAATGGGCAGCTTGAAACAGGCGCAGCAGGCCCTGGCGCCTACCGAACAATCGCTGCTCGAACGTATCAAGGCGCTCACGCTGCGACCGATCTATGTGCGGCTGCTCCAGCAACCGACTGATGCATTTACGGATGACACCGCGAAAGCGCCGCGACTTGAGACTAGAGAAATCGAGAGCGCACTGCGCGGCGTGGCGCAAACCGGGCGGCGCGCAACAGCGGACGGAAAAGCGGTGATCGTCTCCAGCGCGCATCCGATTTGGGTGCAGGATCAAATCATCGGCGCGGCCGTGTCGGAAGAAACCACCAATAGCGTGCTCACGTTGCGCAACCAAGCGCTGGAAAAGCTGTTTACCAGCGTGTTGGCGGTGTTCTTGATCGTCGCGCTGGGCATGCTGCTGTTCGCTTCGCGCTTGTCCTATCGCATCCGCAAACTGAGCCTGGAGGCCGAGACAGCGATCGACGCCAAGGGACGCGTGGTGGGCGGGTTGAAGCAAAGCGCGCGCGCCACGGATGAGATCGGTGATTTGTCGCGCGGCTTTTCCAGCGTGTTGGAACGGCTCGGACAGTACAACCACTATCTGGAGAATATGGCCTCGCGCCTGTCGCATGAATTGCGCACGCCGATCGCGGTCGTGCGCTCATCGCTCGACAACCTGGCGCAACAGCCGGTGCCGGACGAGGCTCGGATTTATATGGACCGCGCACAGGACGGCATCCGCCGCCTGAACACGCTGCTCACGCGCATGACCGAGGCACGTCAACTGGAGCACGCACTGCAAAGCGCGGAGCGCGAAGCATTCGATCTGATCCCGGTGATTGCAGGTTGCGTGGAGGGCTATCGCGGCGCTTATCCGGGCGTGGATTTCAATTTGCGCATCCCGTCGGAGCCGATTGTCTTGTCCGGCGGGCCCGACTTGATCGCGCAGATGTTGGACAAGCTGATCTCGAATGCAGTGGATTTTCACCGCGCGGACAGCTCGATCGACTTGGCGCTCGCGCACGACAAGCAACAGGCGCTACTCACCATTTCAAACGAAGGCCCGCTCCTGCCGGCGGAGATGGCGGGGCAGTTATTCCAATCCATGGTCTCGGTGCGGCCGCGCCAGACGGACGACGAGCCGCATTTGGGATTTGGCCTCTACATCGTGCGCCTGATCGCCGAATACCACGGCGGCGGCGTGCGCGCCGAGAATCGCAAGGATGGGGCCGGGGTCGTGGTGACGATAATGTTGCCCGTGGTTTGATCGCCTCTCGATAGGGCCGGCTTCCAGCCGGCATGCCGGCAAGATGCCTGCGCTACAAAATCGCCATAAAGTCAGCCTGTTATCCGCCGCTAATCTAAACTGAAACCATGATTACGCGCCCGCTCAAAGATGTCGCCGCTTGGGTCGAGTATTTCGACCAGGCGGATATCCCGGTGCTTACCCGCACCCAGGCGGAACTCGTCCAATTCAAGGACAACGAAGACAATCTGAACGGGCGCGAATTGGCGGATGCGATCATGCATGATCCCTTGATGACGCTGAAGGTGCTGCGCTATCTGCACACCCACCGCAGCAAGCGTCAGGCGATGGAAATTACCACCATCGCGCACGCCTTGATGATGCTCGGCACCACGCCCTTCTTCCGCCATTTCGCGCATTTACCCAGCATCGAGTCCACGCTGAAGGATCATCCGGACGCGCTGATCGGCGTGATGCGCAGCATGAGCCGCGCGCGCCATGCCGCGCTGTATGCACAGGATTGGGCGATGTTGCGCCACGATATGGAATCGGATGAAGTGACCATTGCCGCGCTGCTGCACGACTTGGCGGAAATTCTGATATGGTGTTTCGCGCCGCAGTTGATGCTCGCTATCCGCGGCATGATGCGCGCCGATCCGGCCTTGCGCAGCGCCGAGGCACAACAGCGTGTGTTGGGTTTTCAAGGCCAGGAATTGCAACTCGCCCTGGCCGAGCGCTGGCACTTGCCGAAGCTGTTGCAGTTGTTGATGGATGAGGAGCACGCCGACCAGCCCCGCTCAAAAAACGTGTCGCTCGCCTGCCGGCTGGCGCGCCACGCCGCAAACAACTGGTTCGATGCCGGACTGCCGGACGACTACCAGGAAATCGGCCAGCTCTTGAATTTGAGCGAAGATGAAGTGCATGAGCGCATTCAGCGCATCACGCTGCAAGCCGCAAAAAGTTGGACCTGGTATGGCGTCGCGCCCGTGGCGGCGTGGCTGCCGCTACTCCCTACTCGTTCATAACCGCCAATTCCAGCGCCACCGGCGCGTGATCCGAAGGCCGTTCCGCTTTGCGCGCTTCCTTGTCGATTCGCGCCGCCTTGCAGGCCGGCGCCAGCGCTGCGGAAACCAGGATATGGTCGATGCGCAATCCCCTGTTGCGGCGAAAGGCGTTCATGCGGTAATCCCACCACGAGAACGATTTCTCCGGCTGCTCGAACAAGCGGAAGCTGTCCTGCAAGCCGAGCTTGATCAACGCTTGAAACGCCGCGCGTTCCGGCTCGGAGCAGAGCACTTGACCCGCCCAGGCTTGCGGGTCATGCACATCGCGATCTTCCGGCGCGATGTTGTAATCGCCCAGCAGCGCGAGTTGAGGGTGGGTTTTCAACTCGGCTTCGAGCCAAGCCGCCAGCGCCTTGAGCCAAGCGAGCTTGTATTGGTATTTGTCCGAATCGACGCTTTGGCCATTGGGGATATAGACATTCACGATGCGCACGCCATCCACGGTGGCGGCCAGGACACGCTTTTGTTCGTCCGCCAATCCGGGGATGCCCATTTGCACATCCTGCTGCTGCGCACGGCTCAGGATCGCCACGCCGTTGTAGGTTTTTTGCCCGGAAAAGCTGGCCTGATAGCCGGCGGCGTTCAATTCCGCAAGCGGAAAATTCACATCCTCTTGCTTGGTCTCTTGCAGACACAACACATCGGGCTGATTTTGCGCCAGCCATTCCAGCACCTGCGGCAATCGCACCTTGAGCGAGTTGACGTTCCAGGTGGCGATTTTCATTGCTTCAACCTAAAAAAAGATTTTGCCACAGAGGTCACAGAGGGCACAGAGAAAAGCTCGACAGGCTCATAGTCTTAGTCCACCCTTTAGGTGAAAGCGGCATGAGGATAAAGCCACTGTATTTTCTCTGTGCCCTCTGTGCTCTCTGTGGCTAATTGCCGTTTTTTCTTCGATCCGGTTCAGTAGCTTTTGCGTCCGCCGCCGTCTTCAGGCTTCGGGCTGGCCGGGGTGTTGGCGGCGGGCGGTGTTTCCGCTTTGCCCGGCTCGGCCGGTTTCGGCTGCTGCCCCCGGGGGAAGGGATTGCTCTTGGGATAACCGGCTTGATCCAGAGCGGCGGCCCACGCCGATTCGTCAAAGCCCCTAAGTTGCGTGCTGCCGCCGATCTGCAACAAGGGAATAAAATTATCCTTCGAAATCTTTTTGAACAGTTCCGCGTCGGCGGGGTTCTTGCCGGGCAGGCGCTCGCTATACGGAATGCCGCGCTTGGACAAATACGTTTTGGCCTGGGTGCAAAACTCACCGCAATCGCCGGTATAGAGCGTTACCGGGAAATTTTTTGCGGCTTGCTGCGTCGCATAGGGCAGGTCGCCTTGAATGAGGTTGCCGCCGAATTTTTTTTCTTCCACTTTCTTGGCTTCATTGGGCGGCGGCGGCTGATCGGTGTAATGCACTTTGCCGTCTTTATCCACCCAGCGATACATCTCCGCTTGCGCGGCCGCGCCTAGCAAAAAAGCAAACCCTAGCAAGGAAACAATGAGCGTTTTCATCTTAAATCCTTAGTCCGTTCAGCTTCTTTCGATAGTAAGCCTGCAAGGCAACCATGCCAAGCAGGATGCCCAGCACCAATCCACCGAGACCCACTCCAATAAACATCCAGACCGAAGCACCATCTCCCGAAAAGCGGCTTTGCTTGAGCTCGGCTTGGGCTTTGGCTATTTCCGCTTTCAATTCTTCGATCGAGGAATTCGGCGCCGGTTGTTTGGAAGGTGCGGGAACAATCTTCACGAAGCGCAACGGCAGCCAACCGACATCGCCTTCACTGGTTTTAACCTGGACATAGGCTTGTTCCTGACGCAGCACTTCGACTTCAACGCCGGGCTCCAAGGCCTTTACTACGCGGTAGGTATCGGTCTTGCCGCTGCGCAGATTGACGCGCGTGCCCTCCACCACGGTGGCGGTATCCGCCAGCGCGGGCAAGGCCCATACCAGCAATACAATAAGCGAAAAAACCCTCATTAGCTCAGCCCGTTACGTGAATTTCTTCATGTAATATCATACGCGCCGGACCAAATCAAGGGCTTTATGCCTCCACCATACCCGAATGGCGCAGCAGCGCATCGATGGTCGGCTCGCGTCCGCGAAACGCGACGAAGGATTCCAATGCCGGACGGCTGCCGCCCTGCCCCAATATCTCGCTCCAGAAACGATGCCCCACCTCGGCGCTCAGCACGCCGTTTTCCTCGAACAGGCTGTACGCATCGGCCGACAGCACCTCGGCCCACTTGTAGCTGTAATAGCCCGCGGCATAGCCACCGGCGAAGATGTGGGAGAAGTTGTTGGGGAAGCGATTGAAGGCCGGTGGGCGGATCACCGCCACCTGCTCACGCACCTCGTCGAGCAATTGCAACACGCTCTGCGCGCCCTGCGGGTCGAAGTCATCGTGCAGCCGCATATCGAACAGCGCGAACTCGATTTGCCGCATGGTGAACAAGCCGCTTTGGAAATTTTTCGCCAGCAGCATTTTGTCGTACAGCGCGCGCGGCAAGGCTTCGCCGGTATCCACATGGCGCGTCATGTGGCGCACCACATCCCATTCCCAGCAAAAATTTTCCATGAACTGCGAGGGCAGCTCGACCGCATCCCACTCCACGCCGTTGATGCCGGATACGCCCAGGTCTTCGATCTTGGTGAGCAGGTGATGCAGGCCATGGCCGAATTCGTGGAACAAGGTGATTACTTCGTCGTGCGTGAACAGCGCCGGCTTGCCGCCGACCGGAGCGGAGAAGTTGCAAGTGAGATAAGCCACCGGTGTTTGAATTGACTCCTGCTTGCGTCGACGCGTGATCGCATCGTCCATCCAGGCCCCGCCACGCTTGTTCTTGCGCGCATAGAGGTCGAGATAAAACTGGCCGACCAGTTGCCCGGTATGATCGGTGATGGAAAAGAAGCGCACATCCGCATGCCAAGCCGGCGCGTGGGTTGCATGAATTTTCAGACCGTAAATTGTCTCCACCAGCTTGAACATGCCGGGCAGCACCGTGCTCTCGGGGAAATATTGCTTCACCTCTTCATCCGAGAAACCATAGCGCGCCTCGCGCAATTTTTCCGAGTAATAGCCGATGTCCCATGCTACCAACCCGGGCATGCCGAATTTTTCCGCGGCGAAGGCGCGCACTTCATCCAGGTCTTTTTGCGCGAAGGGTTTGGCGCGCGCAGCCAGGGAATTCAAGAAATCCAACACCTCGGCCGGTGTCGCCGCCATCTTGGTGGCGAGCGATACCTCGGCATAGCTCTTATAGCCTAGCAGATGCGCCGCTTCCTGGCGCAGCGCGAGAATCTGTCCGATCAGGGGCGTGTTGTCCCACTCCGCTTTGCCGAATTCGGAGGCGCGCGTCACATAGGCGCGGTACAACTCTTCGCGCAAGGGGCGATGCTCGGCGTATTGCATCACCGGCATATAGGATGGCCCGTGCAGCGTGAATTTCCAACCCGGCTTGCCGTCGGCGGCAGCCGCTTCCTGCGCCGTTTGCAGCACATCGGCAGGCAGGCCGGCGACTTCGGATTCGATCTCGACATATTTTGCGTAAGCGTTGGTGGTGTCGAGCAGGTTTTCCTCGAAGCGGGCGGAGAGCGTGGCTAACTCTTCCTGAATCGCCTTGAAACGCTCTTTTTGTTCCTCCGGCAGTTCCGCGCCGCCGAGACGAAAATCACGCAGCTCGTTTTCGATGATTTTTTTCTGCGCCGTGGTCAATTGCGTGAATTCGGGGGAGGCCTTGATCGCCTTGAATTTATCGTAGAGCTTTAGATTTTGCGACAGCTCGGCATAGTATTCGGTGATCTTTGATAGATTGGCGTTATAGACCTCGCGCAGTTCGGGACTATTCACCACCGAGTTCATGTGCGACACCTGCGACCAGGCGCGCGATAGGTGCTCGTTCGAATCTTCCAAGGGCAGCACGAAGCTTTTCCAAGTCGGCGCGCTCGCATCGGCGGTCAGGGTCGACACCAGCGCGCGATTGCCTACCAGCAATTGCTCGATCGCCGGGCTGACGTGCTCCGGCTTGATCTCGGCAAAGCGCGGCAAGCCGGAAAAATCCAGTAAAGGGTTCATGGTTATCTTTCGAGGAAATCAATGCGACATTATACTAGCCCTCATCGAGGCGTCGGGCGCAAGTAGTCAGGCGTCAGTTAGTGCCACGAAACTCAAGGTTCTTCACCATGAACATCACTCCCCATCACGGCATTCACCCTGCTCTTCACGCCAGCATTTACGTTCACCCCAGCGCACAAATCATCGGCGAGGTCACGCTCGGCGAAAACGCTTCTGTCTGGTGCGGCGCGGTGATCCGCGGCGATGTGAACAGCATTACCATCGGCGCCGGCAGCAACATCCAAGATCTGTCGGTGCTGCATGTCTCCCACAAAAGCCTAGTGGACCCAAACGGCGCACCGCTCATCATCGGTGAGCGCGTCACCGTCGGCCACAGCGTGATCCTGCACGGCTGCACCATCGGCGACGAATGCCTGATCGGTATGGGCTCAATCGTCATGGACAAAGCAGTGCTCGAACCGCGCGTGCTGCTCGGCGCGGGCTCGCTGGTGCCGGAAGGAAAAACGCTGCAAAGCGGCTACTTGTATCTCGGTCGCCCCGCCAAACAATTGCGGCTGCTGACCGAGGAAGAGTTGGCTTACTTCAACTACTCTGCGGAACATTACATCACGTTGGCGCGTAGCCATAAATAGCTCGCGCCCTGGCCGTAGCCAACTACGGCAAAACCTCCTCAATCTTCTCCCCATTCGTGCCGTTATAGCATTTGACGCAGGGCCACAAGGGTCGCGCGTTGCAGAACAATTCAGATACGGATCATGGATATTAATTTCACTGAAAAACGGGTGCTCATCGTCGACGATGTCCCAGGCATGCGCTCGTCGATGCGCACCATTCTCAGCAACTTCGGCGTGGTGTCTTCGGAGATGGCGGGCACGGCCAACGATGCGATCCGGCGCCTGCAGAACAAGCCTTACGACATCATTATTTGTGACTATTTCCTGGGCGACGGCTCGGATGGTCAGCAGCTTTTGGAACAATTGCGCCACAACAAACTCATCAACTTATCCACCGTATTCATCATGGTCACCGCCGAGAGCGTGTATGAAAAAGTGGTGTCGGCGGTGGAGCTGGCGCCTGACGATTATCTGATCAAGCCTTTCACCGCCGAGGTGCTGAAAAACCGCTTGGAGCGGGTGATGCTGAAGAAGCTGGCGTTCGGGCCGATCTATCGCCTGATCGAAGACGGCAGGCTGGCCGAGGCCACGCAAGTATGTACCGAGCTCTCCAAGCAAAACAGCAAATACACCATCGACGTGTTGCGGCTGCTGGCGGAGTTGTTTGTCACGCAAGGCAATGTCGAGGAGGCGCAAAAGATTTATCAGCAAGTGGTCGATCTGCGCGCGGTGCCGTGGGCGCGCATGGGGCTGGCCACCATGTTCCACTGCAGAGGCAATCACCGCGAGGCGGAAGAATTGCTGGAGGAAGTCCTTGAAGAAGCGCCCGAATACATGGCGGCTTACGATTTGCTGTCCAAGGTATGCGAAGCGCAGGCCAAAACCGAACGCGCGCAGCAAGTGCTGCAGCGTGCGGTGGCCGCGTCGCCCTACACCATGCACCGGCAAAAGGAGATGGGGCAACTGGCGATGCGCAACGGCGACATGGAGGCCGCCGAACAAGCTTTTTCCAACGTGGTGGAACGGGGCAAAACCTCATTTTTCCGCGCGGCGGATGATTTTGCCAATCTCTCGCGCGTGCAAATGGGGCGCGGCAAGCTGAACGAGGCGCTGAGTACGCTGCGCGATGCACGCACCTCGTTCAATAATTCGCCCGAGGTTAACTTCACCGCCTCGGTGATGGAAAGCCTGGTGCACAAGAAGGCCGGCAACGATCAAGCGTCGGCCGTGGCCTTGGCCACCGCCATGCAGGCCAAGCAGGAAGGCGATTTCAAGTCCAGCGAGGATCTCACGCTCGATCTTGCCAAGGCCTGCTTCGCCCACGGCAAGGAAGAGGAAGCCAAGGGCCTGATCGAGACCCTGGTGCAGAACAACCATGAAAGCCAGGCGCTCATTCAAAAAGCGAAGCAGGTATTTGTGGAGGCCGGCAAGGGCGCGGAAGGCAGCGAGCTGGTGGACGACAGCGTGAAGACCATTATTCAACTCAACAACCAGGGCGTGCTCAAGGCGCAGCAGGGCGATTTGGAGGGGTCGGTCAAGCTGCTTACCGAAGCCGCGGCGAGGATGCCGGAGAACATGCAAATCGTGCTCAACGCGGCGCAAGCCCTGCTGGTGCATATCGACAAGCTGGGCTGGAATGACAGCTATATGATGTCCGCCCGGCGCTATCTTGATGTGGCGCGCGCAAAAGGCGCGACCCACCCCAAGCTGCTGTCGATCAGCAAACTGGCGCAGGACGTGGCGAAAAAATACGGGGTCGCTGCTTGATGGCCTCCACGCTCGATCTGAACACGCTCGCCGCCGCAAGCATGCACGAGGTAAAGAATCTGCTCGGTCAATTGACGCTTTCGCTCGACGGCATCGCCGAAGCCGGCTATCCGGGTGCGACGGAGCAAATAGCCGGCGCGCGTTTTGCCTGCCGCCGCATCGTGGACCGGCTCAGCGAAATGCTCACGCTTTATAAACTGGAAGGCGGACACCTCACGCCGAACATCGACGCTTACTCTCCGCTGGATTTTTTGGAAGACCTGATGCATGAGGCGCGAACGCTGACGGCAGGCCGTCTCACGATCGATGTACAACCAGACAGCGCGCCGCCGTTCTGGTTTTTTGACCGTGAATTGGCGGCCAGCGCCCTGATGAATGCGCTGCACAATGCGCTGGGTTTTGCCCGGACGCGCATTACGCTGAGCGCGGCCCAGGACGGCGAGTATCTGGTGTTTCGCTTGGCTGACGACGGCCCCGGGTTCCCGCAAGTCCTGCTCGATGGCAATTTCGATGCGCCGCGCGCCTCGCGGCAAGGCACCGGCCTCGGCCTGTATTTCGCCAGCAGCGTGGCGAAAGTGCACCAAAACAAAGGCCGCACCGGCAAGATCGCGCTTGCCAATAATGGCGGCGCTGTTTTTAGCTTGTATTTGCCTTAATCCTAATAAATCTATCGTAGGGGTCGGGCATGCCCGACCCGCTACTTACATCGGGCGAGGCATGCCTCGCCCCTACAATATTCTGGGCGAACAATAAAGTATTGCCCGTCATGATTTATGGAAAGATCAATAATCACAACTCAAACGTCGCACCCGCCGCCGGCGCCTCCACCGCCCAACCCAATTGCCGGTGGATCAATTCGCCGAACCCCTGCGCGGTTTCCTGCTCACCGTGGACAACAAACGTTTTGCGTGGCGGATGCTTGAAATGCTTGAGCCAATCCATGAGCGCGCGCTGATCCGCGTGGGCGGACAAACCACCCACCGTATAAATATCCGCGCGCACCGGAACCGTTTCCCCGAATATACGCACCGCATCGGCGCCATCCACCAGCTTGCGCCCCAAGGTGCCAAATGCCTGGAATCCGACGATGATCACGGTGCATTCCGCGCGCGGCAAATTACGCTTCAAGTGATGCTTGATTCTCCCCGCATCGCACATGCCGGAGGCGGAAATGATGATGGCCCCCCGGTGAATATTATTCAGCGCCATCGAATCTTCCACGCTCTCGGTAAACCGGATGTGGGGCGGGCCGCCATTGTTGCGCCCCCAGGCCAATAGCGATTGCGATTCGGGGTCGAGGATCGCCCGGTGCTTCAGGGTCAGCTCCGTCGCTCGCGTCGCCATCGGCGAATCCACCACGATCGCCGTGGTTTTGGGGATGCGGCCCTGGCGGATCAGGTCGGTCAGCAAATATAAAATCTCTTGCGTGCGGCCAACGGCAAAGGCGGGAATGATGACATTGCCTTTTTTGCGCTCGAAGGTGTCATTCACCGCGTGCACCAGCTCCTCGATCGTCGCCGCCATATCCTTGTGCGCGCGATTGCCGTAAGTCGATTCCACCAGCAGATAATCCGCCGCCTCGATCACGGCCGGGTCATTCATGATCGGCCGCGCCGGCATGCCGAGATCGCCTGAAAACACCCACTTCTGCGTCACGCCTTCATGCTCGATCCACACCTCCAGGATCGCCGATCCCAGGATATGCCCCGCATCGCGGAAGCACACTCGAATCTGCGGGTGAGGGTGAACCGGCGCGTCGTACTCAATGGGTTTGATGTGCTTCAAACAATCTTGCGCCTGGATCACCGTGTACAACGGCGCCAGATCGGTGCGCTTGCGGCTATGCTTCTTGTGCCGGGCATAGTTGACCCACTCGGCTTCTTTTTCCTGAATATGCGCCGAATCCAGCAGCATCACCTGCAACAAATCCGCCGTGGCGGACGTGCAGTAAATCGGCCCGCGAAAGCCCAGTGTCGTCAGGCGCGGCAGCAAGCCGGAGTGATCAATATGCGCATGCGTAAGCAGTGCGAAGTCGATGCGCTCGGGATCGAATTGCGGAAAGCGCCGGTTCTTCTCATCCGCCTCGCGCCCGCCCTGGAACATGCCGCAATCCACCAGAAAGCGGACACCCTCGGTTTCCACCAAAAAGCAGGAGCCGGTGACTTCATGCGCCGCGCCGAAGAAAGTGATTTTCATATGCTCTTTTTTAAACCTTGGCCACGAATTTACACTAATTACCACGAATTAAAAGCAGGAATATGGGTTTAACAATTCGTGGCAAAAAAAATTAACACACATGAAAAAGGCCAGCATCGCTGGCCTTTTTCATTGCGCAACCCATTCGGTCAAAACGGAATATCGTCTTCGAAATCCGAGAAGTCGCCGCCTTTTTTCGCCGCCGGCCTATCTTGGCCGCCGCTGTCAGGACGCGCGCCGCTGCTCGCGGGCTTGTCCTGCACTTCATAGCTGTTGCTGCCACTGCTCTTGCCGCCCAGCATGACCATTTCGTTGGCGATGACCTCGGTGGTGTATTTCTCGACGCCCGCTTTGTCGGTCCACTTGCGCGTTTCCAAGCGGCCTTCGACGTAGATCATGCCGCCCTTTTTCAGGTATTCGCCCACGATTTCGGCCAGCTTGCGATAGAAGGTGACCCGATGCCACTCGGTTTTTTCCTGCTTCTCGCCATTTTTATCTTTCCAGGTTTCGCTGGTGGCCAGGGTGATATTCGCCACCGCATCGCCATTCGTCATGTAACGGACTTCCGGGTCTTTACCCAGGCGGCCCACCAGAATCACTTTATTGACTGACGCCATTGTCTTGCTCCCCCTCGATGAGTTTGGTCACGCCGGCTTCGTCCCAGCCGCGTAGATCCACTTTAAGAATTGCGATGCCTTCATTACCTACTACCAGCGCTTCGGATACACCGGCAAGCTTGGCGAGTTGTTTCGATAGTCCGGTGGCGCGCGTAGCCTGCATTTCGCGCACATGAAACAGTTTCGTGCGTACCGCGGGCGGGCGCTCCATGCTGAAGGCAAAGACCAGCCACAAACCGATCAGCAGGCTACAGAAGATGAACACCGCCGATGCGCCGTAATGCTGCGATAGATAACCACCGAACGTGGCGCCCACAAATGCGCCGAACGACTGGCTCGTATTATACACGCCCATGGCCGTGCCTTTGGCCGAGGCCGGGGCGATCTTGGAGATGAGGGAAGGCAGGCTCGCTTCCAGCACATTGAAGGCGGCGAAGTAGCAAACGAGCGCCGCGACCATGCCCCAGAATTGGCTGATGAATTGCGCCAGCAGCAATTGCGCGACGAACATCAGGGCGACCGAAGCGACAAACACTTCCTTGAGCTTGATTTTCTTCTCGCCGTAAATAATGGCGGGCGCCATGAACACGAACGACCCGGCCATGATCGGCAGATAAATCATCCAGTGCTGGTTTTGGTCGATGCCGGCGTTCTTCAGCAAGGCGAAAGGGACCACGATAAACAGCGCCATTTGCGCGGCGTGCAGGGCGAATATCCCGAAATTGAGGCGCAGCAATTCGGTGTTGCGCAGCACATCCTTGAGCTTTGCCGGCGTGGCCTCGGTATCGCTGTGAAAGTGGCTGGCGCGCGGATCGGGGATCACGAAGCGCACCCACGCGATGGCCACAATGGCCAGCACGCCGGTCAAGGCGAACATGCCCGGCACGCCGACCCAATGATTAAGCGGCGAGGAGATCACCAGCGACACCGCAAAGGTCAAGCCGATGGTGGTGCCGATCAGGGCCATGGCCTTGGTGCGGTGCTCCTCGCGCGTCAGGTCGGCGAGCAGCGCCATCACGGCCGCCGAAATCGCCCCCGCGCCTTGTAACGCGCGCCCGATAATGACGGTGCTTATATCGTGCGCAGAAGCGGCGACAAAGCTGCCCACCACCAGCATGAGCAAGCCCAAATAGATCATGCGCTTGCGGCCATAGCGGTCGGAAGCCATGCCGAACGGCAATTGAAACAGCGCTTGGGTCAGCCCATAGATGCCCAATGCCAAGCCCGCCTGAAAATGCGTGGCGCCCAAGGTTTGCTCGGCATAGATCGCGAATACCGGCAGGATCAGGAACATGCCCAGCATGCGCAGGCCATAAATGCTGGCTAGGCTAATACTCGCCTTCAGCTCGAAAGGCGACATGCGCTCAATGTTTTTCATGCGACGAAACAGGTTGGGGAAGCGGAGGAATTTGCGTATATTAGCAGGTTCCCCGCGTGCTGCCGCAGCGGGGTTTCGCGTTTCGCGGGTTCGCAAATCAACTTAATACTCAGTAGCTTATAGGCCCTATGGATTTTATTCGCGTGCGCGGTGCGCGCACCCACAACCTGAAGAACATCAATCTCGACATCCCCCGCAATCAATTGGTGGTGATTACCGGCTTGTCCGGCTCGGGAAAATCGTCGCTTGCCTTTGACACCTTGTATGCCGAAGGCCAGCGCCGCTATGTCGAATCGCTCTCCGCGTATGCGCGGCAGTTCCTGCAAATGATGGAAAAGCCGGACGTGGATTTGATCGAAGGTCTTTCCCCCGCCATTTCCATCGAGCAGAAGGCGACCTCGCACAACCCGCGCTCTACCGTGGGCACGGTGACGGAAATCCACGATTACCTGCGCCTGATGTTCGCCCGCGTCGGCGACCCCTATTGCCCGGAGCATGGCATCGAACTCTCGGCACAGACCGTGTCGCAAATGGTGGATCACGTGCTGGCGCTGGGGGATGACACCAAGCTGATGATCCTGGCGCCGATCGTCGCCGGTCGCAAAGGCGAGCAGCATGAATTATTCGACGAGCTGCGCGCGCAGGGATTTGTCCGGGTACGCATCGACGGCAAGACACACGAGATGGATAAGCTGCCCAAGCTCGATAAAAACAAGAAGCACACCATCGAAGTCGTGGTCGACCGGCTCAAAGCACGCGCCGATGTAAAACAGCGCCTAGCGGAATCATTCGAGACCGCGCTGCGCCACGCCGATGGCCGCGCCCTGGCGGTGGAAATGGATACCGAGAAAGAGCACTTGTTCTCCGCCCGCTTTGCGTGCCCGGTGTGCAACTACTCGCTCTCGGAATTGGAGCCGCGTTTATTCTCATTCAACAACCCGATGGGCGCCTGCCCGAAGTGCGACGGCTTGGGTGTGATCAGCTTTTTCGATCCGAAGCGGGTGGTGGCGTTTCCGCATTTGTCGCTCGGCGCGGGCTGCATCCGCGGCTGGGATCGGCGCAACCAGTTCTATTTCATCATGCTGCAAAGCCTGGCCGCGCATTACGATTTCGATCTCGATCTGCCGTTCGAGGAGCTGCCGCAGAATATTCAGGACATCCTGCTTTATGGCAGCGGCAAAGTTGAGATCGAGTTCAAATATCCGGGCGAGCGCGGCGGGATGCAAACGCGCAAGCATGCGTTTGAGGGCATCGTGCACAATCTGGAGCGGCGCTACCGCGAGACCGACTCCGTGGCCGTGCGCGAGGAACTGGCGAAATACCTCAACAGCAAACCCTGCCCGGAATGCGAAGGCACGCGCCTGCGTATCGAAGCGCGCCATGTCAAA
Source organism: Hydrogenophilales bacterium (assembly GCA_016235775.1). Taxonomy (GTDB): domain Bacteria; phylum Pseudomonadota; class Gammaproteobacteria; order Burkholderiales; family Thiobacteraceae; genus RBG-16-58-11. Next base: position 12,777 of record JACRIU010000008.1, on the reverse strand, counting down.
GTCGGCGATAAATCGATTTATGAAATCAGCCGCATGCCCTTGAAACTGGCGCTGCCCTTCTTCGAAGCGTTGCATCTCGTCGGCTCCAAGCAAGCCATCGCGGAAAAGATCGTGAAGGAAATCGCCTCCCGCCTGCGCTTTCTGACCAATGTCGGCCTGGATTATTTATCGCTCGACCGCTCGGCGGAGACCCTCTCCGGCGGCGAGGCGCAGCGCATTCGCTTAGCCAGCCAAATCGGCTCCGGCCTCACCGGCGTGATGTATGTGCTGGACGAGCCTTCGATCGGTTTGCATCAGCGCGACAACAGCCGCCTGCTCGACACGCTCAAGCACCTGCGCGACTTGGGCAATAGCGTGCTCGTGGTCGAGCACGACGAAGAAGCCATCGCCATCGCCGATCATGTGATCGATATCGGCCCCGGCGCGGGCGTGCATGGCGGCCAAATCATGGCCGAAGGCACGCCGCAGGCCATAAAACAAAATCCCGCTTCGCTCACCGGCCAGTACTTGTCCGGCGTAAAGCGCATCGAGATACCCAAGCAACGCGCCAAGCCCGACCCCGAGCGCTGGCTCACGCTCACCGGGGCGTCCGGCAACAATCTGAAGAACGTGACGCTCAAGCTGCCGGTGGGCCTGCTGGTGTGCGTCACCGGGGTCTCCGGCTCGGGCAAATCCACGCTCATCAACGACACGCTGTACCCGGCGGTGGCGCAGCATTTGTATGGCTCCTCCACCGCGCCCGCCGCGCATGAGGAAATAGAGGGCCTGGAATTTTTCGACAAAGTGATCGACGTCGATCAGAGCCCGATCGGCCGCACGCCACGCTCCAACCCCGCGACTTATACCGGCATGTTCACGCCGATTCGCGAGTTGTTTGCCGGCGTGCCGGAAGCGCGCGAGCGCGGTTATGAGCCGGGGCGCTTTTCTTTCAACGTCAAAGGCGGGCGCTGTGAAGCGTGCCAAGGCGACGGCATGCTGCGTGTGGAGATGCACTTTCTGCCCGACATCTACGTGCCGTGCGACGTATGCCACAGCAAGCGCTACAACCGCGAGACCTTGGAAATCCGCTACAAGGGCATGACCATCCACGAAGTGCTGGGCATGACCGTGGAACAGGCATTCGAATTCTTCAAAGCCGTGCCGGCGGTGGCGAAAAAACTCAGCACCCTGCTCGACGTCGGCCTGGGCTACATCACGCTAGGTCAATCCGCTACCACGCTCTCCGGCGGCGAAGCACAGCGCGTAAAGCTCGCGCTCGAACTCTCCAAGCGCGACACCGGACGCACGCTCTACATCCTGGACGAGCCCACCACCGGCCTGCATTTCCAAGACATTCAGCTCTTGCTGACCGTGGTGCACCGCCTGCGCGATCACGGCAACACCGTGGTCGTCATCGAGCACAATTTGGACGTAATCAAAACCGCGGATTGGATTATCGACCTCGGCCCCGAGGGGGGCGAAGGCGGCGGGCAAATCATCGCCCAAGGCACGCCGGAACAAATCGCACAGAGCAAAGCGGGTTATACCGGGCACTTTCTCAAGCAGAAGCTGGCGAAACCCTGACCTGTTGCTTCGGGCAAAATTCCCTCTATCGGGTTGGCCTTGGACCGTTCGAAGCGAATACCCAATTCCGCCGCATGTGGCATAATTTCCCAATGACTGATTTATCCATTCCTTCTGGCTCGATTTCCATACGGGACGAAGTTGTTTTACACGCGGGCGACTGCCTGGATTTCCTTCGTACCATCCCCGATCAAGCATTTCAGCTCATCGTTACCTCGCCACCCTATAACCTGGGCAAGGAATACGAAAAGCGGATTCACCTGGACGATTACCTGCAACAGCAGCAGCGCGTCATCACCGAATGCGCGCGAACGCTTTCAGGCACCGGCAGTATTTGCTGGCAGGTGGGGAATTACGTCAGCAATGGTGAAATCGTTCCATTGGACGCCGTCCTCTATCCACTCTTCCGTGACTTGGGGCTAAAGCTTCGGAATAGAATCATCTGGCATTTCGAGCACGGCTTGCATTGCTCTAAAAGGTTGTCAGGCCGCTACGAAACCGTTCTTTGGTTCACCAAGAGCGACGAATACCAGTTCAACCTCGACCCGATTCGTGTCCCGCAAAAATATCCCGGCAAGAAACACTTCAAAGGGCCGAAGGCCGGCCAGTACTCGTGCAACCCGCTCGGGAAAAATCCCGGTGATGTTTGGGTCATCCCCAACGTCAAAAGCAATCACGTCGAAAAAACCAGCCATCCGTGCCAATTCCCCGTCGAGTTGATTGAGCGGCTGGTTCTTTCCCTGACTCAGCCGGGCGATTGGGTGTTCGACCCTTTTGTGGGTGTCGGCTCAAGCATCATCGCGGCAATCAAGCACGGGCGGCGCGGCGCGGGCGCCGAGATTCTCACTGAGTACGTAAAGATCGCCGAAGAGCGTATCGCCAAGGCAAGGAACGGCGAGTTGCTCACCCGCCCAATGGGCCGGCCCGTGTTCGATCCGAAAGATGCCGGGCAATACCTGACAGCCGCGCCTTGGGATCAACCCCCATCCAAACAACAACGCTTATTCCAGAAAAGCAAAACCTACTCCACATGAGAATCGTCGAGACCTACTCTCACCTCAATGGCGAGGAATACTTACTGGTGCATCAACCCGCGATCTACGACGAGATAAAAGCCGTCATAGCCAACCTTGACGCCGCCAAGTGCATGACCAAGACCAGCAAAGAGAAAACGATGCGCGGCAAAAAGCTGTTCAGTCCGCCAGCACTCAACAAAGCTTTCGAAGCGGAATTTCGCGCGCGAGGATGGAGCGAGTCACGCTACAAATACTATGTCACGACCAATCGAAAATACCTGCCCGAATTGGTTGGCCGCCCACTCAAGGAACAACGGGATTTCCTTGCCGCACAAGGCATTGCCAACCCCATTCAGTCCTACAAACAAACGGACTTCGTCAAAAATCGCGTCGCAATCGAGGTGCAATTCGGCAAATATGCGTTTGTTGCCTTTGATCTCTTCGTCAAGCATCTGCTCTTCTACAGCGGCGATTTGATTGACGTCGGTATTGAAATCCTCCCCATGAAAGAAATGTCAGCCGACCAAAACGGAGGGCGCCGAATGTCCACCGGCATCGCCTATTTCGAAGGCGAGGTTTACAATATCCTGCGCCACGGGAGAAACAGCCCGCCCGTACCTTTACTCATCATCGGGATCGCGCCCTGATTGCCGCGGGCGGCACCGTTGACAGACACCTCTGTGGTGAGTAGCTTTAGCTGATTCAAGCCATACCAGGTCACCAATCGCATGGATCTCACCCGCCCCAGTGGCAAAGGTACAAAGCCTTCCGGCCCCTTGCGCCTCAAGGACGTGCTCGCGGATTTGCTGGCCGATGGCCATATCCCCAAGGATGTGGGAAATGATTTACTCGCTTCACATCGCAGCGAGCGCGCCGACCAGCACCCGCTGGCGCTGATCCACGCGCAAAAATGGCGCAGCCTGCAGCCGCCGCACGCGGTGATCAATATGGAGTTTCTTATCGAATGGCTGGCGGGCAAGACCGGCCTTTCTGCTTATCACATCGATCCGCTGAAGATCGACGTGGCCGCGGTGACGGAAGTGATGTCGCAAGCCTATGCCTCGCGCTACCGTATTCTGCCGGTGGAGGTGAACGCGAATGAAGTGGTGGTGGCCACCGCCGAGCCGTATGTGCGCGACTGGGAAGAGAGCGTGCAACAAGTGGCGCGGCGGCCGATCCGGCGCGTGATCGCAAGCCCGCTCGATCTGAATCGCTACATCGCCGAGTTTTACAGCCTGGCGCTTTCGGTGAAACAGGCGGTGCGCGCGCAAGAGGGCGCGGCGCAAAGTGGCATCACCAATTTCGAGCAATTGGTCGCGCTCGGGCGCATGGGTCAACTCGATGCGAACGATCAGAGCGTGGTGCGCATTGTGGATTGGCTGCTGCAATATGCGTTCGAGCAGCGCGCGAGCGATATTCATATCGAGCCGCGGCGCGAGTTCGCCAACGTGCGCTTTCGCATCGACGGCGTGCTGCATCCGGTGTATCAAATCCCGAGCGCGGTGTACAACGCCATCACCAGCCGCATCAAGCTATTGGGCCGCATGGATATGGTGGAAAAGCGCCGGCCGCAAGATGGCCGCGTCAAGACGGTCACGCCGGGCGGCGATGAGATCGAGTTGCGCCTCTCCACCATGCCCACCGCCTTCGGCGAAAAGTTGGTGATGCGAATTTTCGATCCCGAAGTGCTGGTGCGCAATTTTACCGAACTGGGCTTTAGCGACGATGAAGCCAAACGCTGGGAGGGCATGGTGTCTCTCCCCAATGGGATCGTGCTGGTCACCGGCCCCACCGGCTCGGGCAAAACCACCACGCTCTATACCTCGCTCAAGCATCTGGCCGAGCCGGAGGTGAATGTCTGCACGGTGGAAGACCCGATTGAAATGGTGGTGCCGCAGTTCAATCAGATGCAAGTGCAGCCCGGCATCGGCCTGGATTTCGCCAGCGGTATCCGCACCCTGATGCGGCAGGATCCGGACATCATCATGGTGGGCGAGATTCGCGATTTGGAAACGGCGGAGATGGCGATTCAGGCCGCGCTCACCGGACACTTGGTGCTCTCCACCCTGCACACGAACGACGCCCCCTCGGCCATTACGCGCCTGATGGATCTGGGCGTGCCGCCGTATCTGATTCAATCCACCGTGCTGGGTGTGTTGGCGCAACGCCTGGTGCGCACGCTCTGCCCGCATTGCAAACAAGCCACCACCCTGGACGACGGCACTTGGAGCGAGTTGGTGCGCCCGTGGAAAGCGCCCAAGCCCGCCACGGTGTACGGCCCTGTCGGTTGCCTGGAATGCCGCATGACCGGCTATCGCGGCCGCAGCGGCATCTATGAAATTCTGACCATGACGCCTACCGTGACCCGGCTCATCACCGCCCAGTGCGACCTGTCCAAGCTGCGCGAGACGGCATTTCGGGAGGGCATGAAAGCCCTGCGTGTTTCCGGTGCGGCGAAAGTCGCGGCCGGAATCACCACGCCGGATGAGATATTAAAAGTCACTCCGCCGCCGTTTGAAGTGTAATGGTCAAGCTGCTTTATTTCGACGCCTGAAGGGTATTTATTTCGGCTTGGCTATAACGCTGCCGACTTGCAATCCCAGTGAGTGCGCCGCGCTTCCCTGATTGACGGCAATTTCCACCAGCCCCACGCTATTCTCATGCCAGAAAGCTTCATCTGGCATCGCCTCGGAAAAAGTGCTTGCTCGGCGCAATTCTCGCCCTGCCACCTGTAGCATCGCATCGCTTCCCAGCCCGGCCGCACGCATGCCTGTCATGCAATTGCCGTAGTGATCGATGTAGATAACGCGCTGACTATCCGCCCCGTTCGATTGCACTTGCAGCGCACTCGATTCGGCCAGTTTGTCCGCGGGGAATAGGCCGGCGGCGATCCACGCCGCGATGGGCGCGAACAAGTCTCGGCCATGAAAGCTTGGCGACAGACGCTCCGGCCGCCAGGTAATGCGCCAAAGCCGTGCTGCTTGAGCGCGCGCGGCAACCACGGACAATAGCCCGTTGTCCGGTCCGACGAACCAATAACCATCCGCCACCATCACCACCGCATCGCGTGCTCCACCTACGCCAGGATCGACCACTGCGATAAAAACACTGCCCGGTGAAAAACGCAGATAGAGCGCGGCCAGGAGATGCGCACTGGATTCGATATCGAAATTCGGTGCGCTATGCAGCAAATCGATTGCCGACGCAGCCGGTGCTGTCTGAGTCAACACGGCCTTTACTTGGCCAACGTAGATATCATCTGCGCCAAAATCAGTGAACAGCACTATCATGAAAGCCACTCCCGGTATTTTGCATTTTTCAATTACCAGAATCTTAGCAAATAAAAAAGCCGGCACTAGGCCGGCTTTTAAGAGAAACGCGATGTTATCGGTTATTTATTCGGTCGCGACAGCTTCGCCTGCCTCGGGGCGGTCTACCAGTTCGACAAAGGCCATGGGCGCGTTGTCGCCCTGACGGAAGCCGCACTTGAGGATGCGCAGATAGCCGCCATTGCGGTTTTGATAGCGCGGACCCAGCTCATCGAACAGCTTTACCACGATATCGCGGTCACGCAGACGGTTGAAAGCCAAGCGGCGATTGGCGACCGAGGGCTTCTTGCCCAAAGTGATCAGCGGCTCGGCCACGCGGCGCAATTCTTTGGCTTTGGGCAGAGTGGTTTTGATCGCTTCGTGGCGCAGCAGGGCGTTAGCCATATTGCGCAGCATGGCCAAACGATGGCTGCTGGTGCGATTTAATTTGCGAAGACCGTTACCGTGACGCATGGTGCTATCCTTTTTTCTTCAACTCGCTTATTTGTTGTGGTGCTCGAGCCCGGCCGGCGGCCAGTTTTCGAGGCGCATGCCCAAGGTGAGACTCTTGGAAGCGAGTACATCTTTAATTTCGTTCAGCGATTTACGGCCGAGATTGGGTGTTTTTAACAGCTCGTTCTCGGTGCGTTGAATCAGATCGCCGATGTAATAAATGTTTTCCGCTTTGAGGCAGTTGGCCGAGCGAACCGTCAACTCCAGATCGTCCACCGGACGCAACAGGATCGGATCGATCATGGGTGCGCGCGGCGCTTCGGTCAGTGCGGGCGTGCCTTTCAGGTCGGCGAACACGCCCAGCTGGTCCATCAGGATGCGCGCTGCGTAACGCACGGCTTCCTCGGGATCGACCACGCCATTGGTTTCGATGTCCATCACCAGTTTGTCGAGATCGGTGCGCTGTTCCACGCGCGCGCTCTCCACTGCATAGCTGACGCGGCGCACCGGGCTGAAGGATGCATCCATCATGATGGTGCCGATGGCGTGCTCCTGTTCGTCCACGCGGCGCGAGGCGACGGGCTGATAACCACGGCCTTGCTCAATTTTGATTTCCATATTGAGCGCGCCGTTGCCGGTCATGTGCGCAATGACATGATCCGGGTTCAGGATTTCGACATCGTGGCTCGCTTCGATATCGCCTGCGGTGACCATGCCTTTGCCTTGCTTCGACAGGCGCAAGGTGGTCTCGGAACGATTGTTCAACTTGAGGGAAATCCCTTTTAAGTTGAGCAGAATGTCCACGACGTCTTCTTGCACGCCTTCGATCACGGAGTATTCGTGCAATACGCCATCGATTTTGACTTGCGTAATGGCGTAGCCGGGCATGGACGAGAGCAGGATGCGGCGCAACGCATTGCCCAAGGTATGGCCGTAACCGCGCTCGAACGGCTCCATAACGACACGGGCGCGCAAGGGAGATACTTGCTCCACGTCGACGACTCGCGGCTTCAGGAATTCGGTAGCGCTGCTTTGCATGGATGTGTCCCCGTTCTAGTGGTGGTGATTACTTGGAGTACAACTCGACCACGAGATGCTCGTTGATGGTGGCAGGCAATTCGCTGCGGATCGGCTTGGCTTTAAACGTGCCTTTCAGCGCCGTGATGTCGACTTCAACCCACTCGGGAAAGCCGCGGCCATCCGCTGCTGTCGCCGCGCCTTTGACGCGCAACTGCGCTTTCGCTGGTCCGGCTACTTCCACCACATCGCCTGGGCGAACTTGGTAGGAAGGAATGTTGACGCGCTTGCCATTCACCAGAATGCCGTTGTGACGCACCAGCTGCCGTGCTTCAGAACGCGAAGCACCGAAGCCCATGCGGTAGGCCACGGTGTCAAGGCGGCATTCCAACAATTGCAGCAGGCTCTCGCCGGTCACGCCCTTGGCGCGGTCGGCGGCTTTGTAGTAGCCGCGAAATTGACGTTCTAATATGCCGTAGATACGACGCACTTTTTGCTTCTCGCGCAATTGATGGCCGTAATCGGAGAGGCGCATGCCGCTCTTCTGGCCGTGTTGGCCCGGCGCGTATTCGCGGCGCTCGATCGAACATTTGTCAGTAAAGCACTTCTCGCCTTTCAGGAAGAGTTTTTCACCTTCCCGGCGGCATAAACGGCATTTGGCATCGGTATAGCGGGCCACGATGTCTCTCCTAAATTAGATGCGGCGCTTTTTGGACGGACGGCAACCGTTATGCGGTACCGGCGTCACATCTGCGATTTGGGTAATCTTGAAGCCGGCGGCGTTCAAGCCACGCACGGCGGATTCACGGCCGGGGCCGGGACCTTTGATGCGTACTTCGAGGTTTTTGACGCCACATTCCTGCGCGATTTTGCCGGCATTTTCCGCCGCTACCTGGGCTGCGAATGGGGTGCTTTTACGCGAGCCTTTAAAGCCGGCGCCGCCCGCGGTTGCCCACGACAGTGCATTGCCCTGGCGATCGGTAATGGTCACGATAGTGTTGTTGAAGGATGCGTGGATGTGGGCGATGCCCTCGGCCACATTTTTCTTAACCTTCTTGCGAACCCGGGTAGTTGGGGTTTTAGTTGCCATGTTTTTTACTTTTCCTTAAAGCCTTAAAAGCGTAGAAGCCGGAATTACTTGCGGATCGCCTTGCGTGGGCCCTTGCGGGTGCGCGCATTGGTGCGGGTACGTTGGCCGCGTGCCGGCAGCCCTTTGCGATGACGCTGACCACGATAGCAACCGAGGTCCATCAAACGCTTGATGTTCATGGTGACTTCGCGGCGTAGATCGCCTTCGACGGTGAACTTGGCGACAGCATCGCGCAGCTTTTCCATTTCGCTGTCGGTCAGATCTTTCATCTTGGTAGCAGTGTTGACGCCCGCAGACTCGCAAATCAGTTGCGAACGCGTGCGGCCAATGCCGTAAATCGCGGTCAACGCGATTACTGCATGCTGATGGTTGGGGATATTCACCCCGGCGATACGGGCCATGCCATTACTCCTAGCTCAAGATTTCCGAAAATCGAAAACCCGAAATTTTAACATTCAATCCGTTAATGATCAATAGCTTAAGTGCTTACCCTTGGCGCTGCTTGTGACGCGGTTCAGCGCAAATCACGCGCACCACGCCTTTGCGGCGGACGATTTTGCACTTACGGCAGATTTTCTTAACCGATGCTTGTACTCGCATAATCACTCTCCTCAACTCTCATCGCTAGCGAGCCGCCAGCCATGCCAAGCCATAAACTTCACTTCGCCCGGTAGGTAATCCGGGCACGCGTTAAATCGTAGGGCGTCATTTCGACCGTGACTTTGTCCCCCGGCAGGATGCGGATGTAATGCATGCGCATTTTCCCGGAGATGTAACCTAAAACCACGTGCCCATTTTCCAGCTTTACACGAAACGTTGCGTTGGGAAGCGTTTCCAATATCTCCCCCTGCATTTCGATCGTGTCTTCTTTTGCCATCGTGCGCTAACCGTTACCGTGGGCCGCTACCGCGCCAAACCACCCTTGAAATTCGCTTTCTTGAGCAAGCTCTCGTACTGGTGCGTCATCAGGTACGCTTGCACCTGGGTCATGAAATCCATGGTGACCACCACGATAATCAGCAAGCTGGTGCCGCCAAAATAAAACGGCACATTAAATTTCAAAATCAAAAATTCCGGCAATAAACACACCAGCGTGATGTACAGCGCGCCTACCAGCGTCAAGCGCAACATGATCTTCTCGATGTAGCGTGCCGTCTGTTCGCCGGGCCGGATTCCGGGAACGAAGGCGCCGCTCTTTTTCAAGTTATCCGCCGTTTCTTTCGGGTTGTATACCAACGCCGTATAGAAGAAACAGAAGAAAATAATCGCTGCGGTGTACAACATTACATATAGCGGCTGCCCCATGGACAACGCGCCAGAGACATCTTTCAACCAAGTCATGCCTTCGTGCGATCCAAACCATCCAGCCAACGTTGCCGGGAACAGAATGATGCTCGATGCGAAAATCGGCGGAATCACCCCCGCCATGTTCAGCTTCAGCGGCAAATGACTGGTTTGCCCCCCAAAAATCTTGTTGCCCACTTGGCGCTTGGCGTAATTCACCAAAATCTTGCGCTGACCACGTTCGACAAACACAACCAAGTAAGTCACCAACACCACGCCGACGATAATCGTCAACACCACCGGGATCGAAATCGCGCCCGTGCCCACCAACTGAAACGTGTTGGCGATCGCTTGGGGCAAGCCCGCCACGATACCGGCAAAAATAATCAACGAAATACCGTTACCGAGGCCACGCTCGGTAATCTGTTCGCCCAACCACATCAAAAACATCGTGCCCGTGGTCAACGTGATCACGGTGGTCATCCGGAACGCGATACCCGCCTCCAACACCAAGCCTTGCTGCGACTCCAGCGCGATCGCGATACCCAGCGACTGGAATGTAGCCAACACGACGGTGCCATAGCGCGTGTATTGGGTAATCTTGCGGCGGCCAGACTCGCCCTCTTTCTTTAGCGCTTCAAACGAAGGCACAACCACCGTCATTAACTGCATGATGATGGATGCAGAAATATACGGCATGATCCCCAACGTCAGCACGGAAAGCCGGCCCAATGCACCGCCGGAGAACATGTTGAACATGTCCAAAATACCGCCGCCTTTACCACCGCCAAACAACTGCGCAAGCTGAGCCGGCTCAATCCCCGGCACCGGGATGTGCGTACCGATACGATAAACAATCAGCGCGCCAAGCAAAAAGAACAGGCGTTTTTTTAAATCACCCAACTTCGCGCCAGCACCAAGAATGTTGTTTAAAGCCACACGTATCCTATATTTGCTTACTGGGCGCTTACTTACTCGGCGATCGTGCCGCCGGCCGCTTCGATCGCGGCGCGCGCACCCTTGGTCACGCCCAAGCCCTGTACTGTGATGGCTTTAGTGACGCCGCCAGACAGCACGATTTTTGCATGCAACGCACGCGACGGCACCAAACCTGCCTGTTTCAGCGTGAGCAAATCAATTTTGTCCGCGCTTAATTTTTCCAGCGCGTACAACATAACTTCGGCCGTATCGTTCCGCGTCAGCGACACAAAACCACGCTTCGGTAAGCGACGTTGCAAAGGCATCTGACCGCCCTCGAAGCCCACTTTGTGGAAACCGCCGGAACGGGATTTCTGCCCCTTGTGCCCGCGTCCTGCCGTCTTGCCCAAACCGCTTCCGATGCCGCGACCGACGCGACGTTTGGGTTTCTTGGCGCCAGGCGCCGGCTGTAAGGTGTTGAGTTCCATTTTTATCCCTCGCACTTCACGAGATACGATACTTTGTTGATCATGCCGCGCACCGATGGGGTATCCACCAGTTCGACGGTGTGATGCAAGCGGCGCAAGCCAAGACCGCGCACACAAGCGCGATGCGACTGGATCGTGCCGATCGTGCTTTTTACCAAGGTCACTTTGACTTTTTTATCAGCGGCCATGATTTACTCCATGATCTCTTCAACCGATTTGCCGCGTTTAGCAGCAATCTCGGACGGGGTTGACATCGCCTGCAAGCCATTAATCGTGGCGCGCACCACATTGTAGGGATTGGTCGAGCCGATACATTTAGCCAGCACGTTGTGCACGCCCATCACGTCAAATACAGCGCGCATCGCGCCGCCGGCAATAATGCCGGTACCTTCGGAAGCCGGCTGCATGATCACCGTAGAGGCGCCATGATGGCCGATCACCGCATGCTGCAGCGTGCCATTCTTGAGCGAAACCTTGACCAGGTTACGGCGCGCTTCTTCCATCGCTTTTTGCACCGCAACGGGCACTTCCTTGGATTTGCCTTTGCCCATGCCGATACCGCCATCGCCGTCGCCGACCACGGTGAGTGCCGCGAAACCCATGATGCGACCGCCCTTCACCACTTTGGTGACGCGATTCACGGAAATCATTTTTTCGCGTAGACCGTCGCCGCGTTCTTCTGTTGCTTGGGGTTTAGCCATTTTCAACCTCTATTAAAACTTGAGACCGCCTTCACGCGCGGCCTCCGCCAGCGCTTTAACGCGCCCATGATATTTAAAACCTGAACGGTCGAACGCCACAGTTTCAATGCCCGCCGCTTTCGCCTTTTCAGCAATTTGCTTGCCGATTGCGGCGGCTGCCGCAGTGGTGCCGCCGTTGCTCAAATCTTTGCGCACCGCCTTGTCCAGCGTGGACGCGGATGCCAGCACCTTGCTGCCGCTCGCATCAATTATCTGGGCGTAGATGTGCAAATTGGTGCGATGCACCAACAAGCGCACTGCTTTCAGCTCAGCGATCTTGGCACGGGTTTTACGTGCGCGGCGCTGACGACCCTGTTTCTGATTCATGAATGCCCCTAATCGCTTTTACGAGTTACTTCTTCTTGGTTTCTTTGATGACCACCACCTCATTGGCATAACGCACACCCTTGCCCTTATAAGGCTCTGGCGAACGATAGGCGCGAATCTCGGCGGCGACCTGACCGACTTGTTGCTTGTCGGCCCCTTTAACAATGATTTCCGTCTGGCTCGGTGTCTCGACTTTGACGCCAGCAGGCATCGCGTGATCGACCGGATGCGAAAAACCGAGCGCGAGATTTAATACATCCCCCTTGGCTTGCGCGCGGTAACCCACGCCCACCAGGGTAAGCTTCTTCTCGAAGCCTTTACTCACACCATGCACCATATTGGCAAGCAAAGCGCGCATCGTGCCGGACATGGCTTGCGCAGCGAGACCGCCGCCAACTTTTTCGATTTTTAGTTCATTGCCATCTTTGACAACTTTGATATTGCCGTTTTGTTTCTGCTTCAAGGTACCCAATGGACCCTTGACGACAATCTCACCAGCACCCAGGCTGACTTCCACACCTGCGGGGATGGCGACCGGATTTTTAGCTACGCGCGACATGTTATTTACCCCTT
>JACRIU010000085.1 GCA_016235775.1 Hydrogenophilales bacterium | reverse complement strand
GATTCAAATGTTCGCGCGCTTCATCCAGCGCTTGGCCGCTGATGAAATTCTTGCCGTGCAACTCTTCGGCGCGTGTCAGCCGGGTGCGGTTCAAGGTGGTGTCGGCAAGTGCTGCCCTGAGTTGCGCTTCGGTTTCGGCGGAATTCAATGACACCAGCTTCGCGCCCCGCGCCACCGGCTCGCCTTCGCGGAAATGAATTTGGGTGATGCGCCCATCTACCTCGGAGCGAATCGTGATCGACTCGTTGGCGAGCAAGGTACCGATCGCAGTCACATCCTCGCGTAGCGCGGCGGATTTCACCTCGGCCACGCGCACCGTCATCGCCGGCGGAGCACTCCCCGCGCCTGGTGGCACGAGCTTGTTGGCAGGCGGCCCGCCGCTGCCCGCATGGCGCAGCCACATCCCACCCCCCGCGAGGACGAGTGCCGCGGCGATCACGATCAGGATTTTATTATGCGAAGATTTCAAGACTATTTACCGTTTTTGGGGAAGCAGCTATTTTACGTATTGCGGAGACAGGGATTAAAGAAAATAATTCCGCAAAACTTTTTCAATATGCTCGAACTATGCGCCCGACCCTGGATGAGCTGCAAGTATTAGGTGCGGCAGAGCAAAACCCTTTAGCTGCGGATGCACACGGATGAACACGGATAACATCTCCTCTAGAAACGGGGATGGTTTGGGTTTTATCCGTGTGCATCCGTGGTTCCAAGTTTTTTAGAGTCATCCTATGACACAAGCGCTGTACCGCGGCCGCTTCGCGCCGTCCCCCACCGGCCCGCTCCACTTCGGCTCGCTGATCACGGCCCTGGGCAGCTATCTCGACGCCAAATCCCAGGGAGGCGAATGGTGGCTGCGTATCGACGATCTCGATCCGCCGCGCGTGGCGCCGGGTGCGATCGACGCCATCCTGCGCGCGATGGAAGCCTATGGATTGGCGTGGGATGGCGCGGTGCAATATCAGCGCCAGCGCGGTGAGGCCTATGCGGCGGCGCTGGCCGGGTTGCAAGGCTTGGGCGTGGTGTATGCCTGCGCATGCAGCCGGCGCGAAATCGCCGATTCCAGTATCGGCCGCCCCGGCGCGCCGGTTTACCCCGGCATCTGCCGCGCGGGCTTGGCGCCGGGAAAGATAGCCCGCGCGCTGCGCGTCGATACACGCGGCGCCTGCGTGGATTTTGCAGACCGGCTGCAAGGGGCGGTGATGCAAGACCTGGAGCGCGAGGCGGGCGACTTCATCGTGCAGCGCGCGGATGGCTTGTTCGCCTATCAATTGGCGGCGGTGGTGGACGACGCGGAACTCGGCATCACCGACATCGTGCGCGGCGCGGATTTGCTCGATTCCACCCTGCGTCAGGTGTATTTGCGGCGCTTGCTTGATCTGCCCCTGCCGCGTTACCTGCACCTGCCGGTCGCGGTCAACGCGTTGGGGGAAAAGCTCTCCAAACAAACCCTGGCGCCGCCGCTCGATATGGCGCACCCGCAGCCGGCCCTGGTTCAGGCGCTGCGCTTTCTCAACCATGCCCCGCCGCAGGCGTTAGAGGGCGCCGAAACGCGGGAAATTCTGGCTTGGGCGGTGCAAAACTGGTCTGTCGCTCGAATCCCTGCCGTCCGTAGCATGGAACCGCAAATTTAGACAAATTTCATGAACCAACCGTAACTGGTGTTGCGCCCGGAAAAGCCTATGCTGAGATCGTAAACAAACCGGGAGCAGTATCATGATTAACGCTTTCAACTTCTTGCTTATTTCGATCGTCCTGTTTTCGCTGGCTTTGGCCTAGGCGTAGCAGTCACAATCATCCGGCACGGGTGTCGCGTCGCGCGTATCCCGTGCTACATTTCAGCCTATGGATCCACATAGGCCACCCCCTCCGGACGGCGACACCCTTACCCGTTTCATGTTCGAACACGCTGAAGTGCGCGGCGAGTCGGTGCGGCTCGACGCCACCTGGCGCGCGGTGCTGGCGCGCCACGATTATCCCGAGCCGGTTAAGAAGCTGCTGGGCGAGATGATGGCCGCTTGCGCCTTGCTTGCCGCCACGCTCAAATTCGAGGGCGCGCTCATCATGCAAATGCAGGGCAGCGGGCCGGTCACGCTGCTGGTGGTGGAATGCGACAGCGAATTCCACCTGCGCGCCACCGCCAAATGGCGCGACGAGCTGGCGCACGATGATGTGCGCGCGCTGCTCGGCGACGGCAAGTTCGTCATCACCATCGACCCTAAAACCGGCGGCCAAGCCTATCAAGGCATCGTGGCCTTGGAAGGCGCCACCGTCGCCGAAGTGCTGGAACACTACATGTTGCGCTCGGAGCAGTTGGAAACCCGGCTTTGGCTCGCATCCGATGCGCAGCAAGCCTGCGGCCTGCTGTTGCAGCGCTTGCCGGAAAAACCCTGTGACGACGAAGATGCCTGGAACCGCGCCCTCAATCTGGCCGCCACCCTGACCCCAGAAGAATTATTGAGCCTGCCGGCGCGCGAAGTGCTGCATCGCCTGTTCCATGAAGAAGACTTGCGCCTGTTCGAGCCGCAGCCCGTTTCCTTCCGCTGCACTTGCTCGCGCGATCGGGTGACGGCGATGCTGCGCATGCTCGGCCTGGACGAAGTGCGATCGATCTTGAGCGAGCAAGGCCGAATCGATGTCGATTGCGAATTCTGCAACCAGCACTACAGCTTCGACCCGGTGGATGCGGAGCAAATCTTCGCGGCTGAAGTGCTGACGCAGGCAGGTAACACGCGGCACTAGCTTACTTGGTTACGCGCAGCGCGGCGGCGATCATGAAGCGGTGCGGTGAGTCGGTGGGGTCGCAGCGAATGACTTGAATCACCGCTTCGAGCGGCGCGATGAACGGGCCTTCGGGCGGCAGCAATTTGATCTCGGCTTCTTCCGCCGCCGCCATCTGCACCGGGCAGTCGAACAGGATGCCATCCACGCTCAAATCGTGCGCCAAGCCAAGAAACTCGCGTTCATCTTTCAGCATGATTTGCACCGGACAATTCACCGGAATTCTGCGTCCCGAGCGTTTTTCCCAGCCTAGCGTCATCTTATCTCACCGTTAAAATATTCAAGCGTATCAGTATGCGGCCGCGTTGCGGCGCAGAAATTCACGTTTTCATTGTAAGCTATACTTTTCGATTTTTTAGGAAGTCATTTTGAAGCTCGCATTATTTGATCTGGACAATACCTTGCTCGCCGGCGACAGCGATTTCGAGTGGGCGCAGTTTTTAATCGCCCAAGGCGTGCTCGACCGCGAGGCCTACGAGGCGCGCAATTTGGAATTCTACGAGCAGTACAAGGCGGGCACGCTGGATATTCACGCCTTTCTCGACTTTCAGCTGAAGCCTTTGTCGCGCCATCCGCGCAGCCAGCTTGATGCCTGGCATGCGCTGTTCATGCAAACGCGCATTCTGCCCATGATCGTGCCAAAGGCGCGCGACTTGGTGAACCACCACCGCGCGGAGGGCCATACCGTGGCTATCATCACGGCCACCAACAGTTTCGTCACCACCCCGATCGCGCGTGAATTCGGCGTGCCGGTGCTGATTGCCACCGAGCCTGAACAGCGCGCGGGCGAATTTACCGGGCAAGCGGCGGGCATTCCCTGCTTTCGCGAGGGCAAGGTCAAGCGCTTGGAAGCCTGGCTCGCCGGGCAGGGCGCGGATTGGCCGGCCGTCGAACGCAGCTGGTTTTACAGTGATAGCCATAATGACCTCTTTCTGATGGAGCGCGTCACCGATCCCATCGCGGTGGATCCTGATCCGCAATTGACCGAGGCGGCGCGCGCGCGCGGCTGGCCGGTGATCAGCCTGCGCTGATACGAAAGCCGGACAAAAAAATGCTGAGGCAGGTAAGTTTTGCCTGCCATGTGCCGATGATGGCTATACTGGCATATATGCATAAAACAACCTCCAAACCCGATCGCGTGCGAGTGGCTCCATGAAGCTCAAGCTGCCGCGCACCATGCAAATGCGCATCATGCTGGCCATCGCCGTGCTGCAGATGATGGTGGTGGGGCTTTTTTCCATTTATTGGATCGTGCAGCAGGTGGGCGAGGAGTTGACCGGCCGCCAGGCGGTCGCGCATAAGATTTTGTCGCTGACGGTGCCCTCGGTCGAACGGGCGCTCTATCAACAAACGCCGGAAGAATTGGTGCGTTATCTGCGCCGGGTGGCGGCCGACCCGCTGATCGGCGGTATTGTCATCAAGGATGCCGCCGGCAAAATCGTATTCAATCAAGTCAGGCCGCTTGAGCCGGTGCATCCGGTGGCGAGATGGTTCAAGCTGTCGGCGCTGGAACAGGGGATGTCCACGCAGCTCTGGCGCGATGGCGTGCCGCTGGGCGTGATGACGGTTCACCTTTCGAACGGCCCGCTCAACCAGGATATCAGCACGCTGCTGGAAAATGTGGCGTACCTGTTGATGATCCTCCTCGTCTTCGACCTGATCGCGATTCAACTATTGATCCGGTTTTTTGTCGCACCGCTGGGGCCGTTGACCGTGATGGCGCGGGAATTCACCCAGGGCAATCTCGATACCACCATCGCGCCGGCGGAAGGCGCCAGCGAAGAAGTGCGCCATCTCACCACCGCCTTCGTCGAATCGGCCAAAGTGATGCGCCAGCAGATCGGGGATTTGGAAGCGACTCGCGGCCAACTGGCGAGCAATGAATTGCGGCTGCGCAATTTGGTGAACAATATGCGCGAGGTGCTGGTCGAGCTGGATCGCACCGGCGCAATTTTGTTCATCAACCCGTCGTGGGAGAAGCTGACCGGCTATGCCATCGACCATTGCCTGAACAAGCCGTTTTCACAATTCCTGGTGCAGCCCCAGCATCAGGCAAGTTTCGTATTCGGACGGCTGGAGCAGTTGCATACCTACGACATGCAGATCGAGATACGCGCGCAGGACGGGCGCTCGGTATGGCTGCGCATGAGCGCCACCCGGCAATATGACGACAAGGGCGAATTCACCGGCATCGTCAGCACCCTGGAAGATATCAGCGAAAATCTCAAGCTGCAGGAATCGCAGCGCGAACATGAGCAATCCTTGTACCGGCTGACCATTACCGATCCATTGACCGGCGTATATAACCGGCGTCATTTTGATGAAATGCTCGCCAATATGATGGCGATGATATTGTCCAAGGGCCGTCAGCTTGCGCTGCTCATTATAGATATCGACGGGTTCAAATTCATCAACGATACCTATGGTCATCCGGTGGGGGACGAGGTGCTGCGCATGGTGGCGGATTGCCTGACCACCGGCGCGCAAGGCGGCGCCGTCGCGCGATTGGCGGGCGATGAATTCGCGGTGGTGCTGCAAAATGTCAGGGAAGAGGAGGCGCAAGCCGCGGCGCGGCGTATCCACCAGGCGTTATCCAATATCGTGATCCATCTCCCGGTGGGCGAACTACGGATTCAAACCTCGATCGGCGTGGCGTTGGCGCCCGCCTTCGGCAAGACCCCGCAGGATTTGGTGCGCGCCGCCGACGTGGCGCTGTATCACGCCAAAAAAAGCGGGCGCAACCGGGTCGATACCTTGTCCAAGGATATGGGCGAGGCGATCATGGATATCTTTTCCCAAGGCTTCGAGCTGCGCAACGCGCTCAACAACGGCATGATCGCCCCCTTCCTGCAGCCGATTTTCGATCTGCGCAAAAATGAACTCATGGCCTACGAGGTGCTCACGCGCCTGAAGCGCGGCAAGGAATACGTGCCGGCCGACGAATTCGTGCTCATCGCCGAAGACTTGGGTCTGATCCGCGAGATGGATTTGTTCATCATCAACAAGGCTTCGAACTCGGTGCCCAAAGGCGTGCACCTGTTCGTCAACATCAGCATGAACTCGCTGCTCGCGCCGGAGTTTCGCGAGGAGTTCCGCAAGCTGCTGAAATCGCCGCTGGCGCAAGGCCGCCAGATCACCATCGAATTCACCGAGCGCCAGACCACCGACATGAGCGCCGATTTCTTCAAGCTGCTGGACGACATTCGCGCCGGGGGTTGCAAAATCGCTTTGGATGATTTTGGCGCCGGCTATTCCACTTACAGCTATTTACGCCAGCTCAAGCCTGATTTCGTCAAAATCGACGGCAGCTTCGTGCAACAGATTCTCGCCAATCCGCTGGACAATAAAATTGTCGAGCACATCCGCGAACTGTCATCCGTGTTCGGCGCTAAATCGATTGCCGAACACGTGGAAGATGCCAAAACGGTGGAAGTGCTGACGCGCATGGGCGTTGATTTCGCCCAGGGTTATTACTACGGCAAGCCCAAGCTGATCGAGGATTACGTGCGGATGGGAGCAACTATTTAAGGCGTCAGGGGCCGGGCGTCAGGCGTCGGGAAAACCCCGGTGTTTTTGATTTTTCACTGACGCCTGACGCCCGACGCCTGACCCCTGCCCCCCGATGTAGTAAACTTCGCGCATGATTCAAAAGATAATTCGCCGTTTCTTCAAGAAAAATAGTTCGGCCGGTCACGACCCCGTCATTCTTCCGCTGCGTAAACATGGCATTAGCCGCGAGCGCATCAGCCCGTGCGCGCTTAAGGTGTGCGACGAATTGCGTGCGCAAGGTTTTGCCGCCTTCGTGGTGGGCGGTGCGGTGCGCGACCTGCTGCTGGGCATGGAACCCAAGGATTACGACGTGGCCACCGGCGCGACGCCGGAGCAAGTGCGCGATGTTTTCCGCCGCTCGCGCATCATCGGCCGCCGCTTCCGCATCGTGCATGTGATGTGCGGACGCGAGACCATCGAAGTCACGACCTTTCGTGGTCCGGCCGCCCCACCGACCGGGGAAGAGGAAGAGGGCTTTGATGATAACCATCGCCAAAGCGACAGCGGCCGCCTGCTGCGCGATAACGTATTCGGCAGCCAGTATGAAGACGCCGTGCGCCGGGATTTTACCGTCAACGCGCTGTATTACGACCCTGCCAAGCAAGAGGTATGGGATTACCTGCATGGTGTAGAAGACGCAAAGCACGGCGTGCTGCGCATTATCGGCGATGCCGAAACGCGCTACCGCGAAGACCCGGTGCGCATGCTGCGCGCGGTGCGTCTGGCGGCCAAGCTTGAATTCAAACTCGACGCCACGACCAAGCAGCCGATCAAGGCGCTCGCGGATTTGCTGCAAGAGGTGCCGAAGTCGCGCCTGTTCGACGAGATGCTGAAAATGTTTCACTCCGGCCATGCCCTGGCCAGCGCGCATCGGCTGCGTGAGGAGGGCTTGCATCACGGCTTGCTGCCGCTGTTGGATGTGATCTTGGAGCAGCCGATGGGCGAGCGCTTCATCACCTTAGCACTCCAGAGCACGGATGAGCGCATGCGCGAGGACAAGCCCGTTTCGCCGGCATTTTTATTTGCCAGCCTGTTGTGGCATGAAGTCCTGACGCGCTGGGAGCAATATCAGCAACAGGATATGCGCCCGCTACCCGCGCTGAACGAGGCCATGGACGACGTGATCCAAACCCAGGTCGAGAACCTGGCCATCCCGCGCCGCTATACCGCGACCATGCGCGAGATTTGGAGCATGCAACCGCGCTTTTTGCAGCGCGCCGGACAGCGGCCATTCCGTTTGATCGAGAACCCCAAGTTTCGCGCCGGCTTTGATTTTCTGCTGCTGCGCTGCGGCAGTGGTGAGCTGGATGCCCAAGTCGGGCAATGGTGGGAGACCTTCCAACACGCAAGCGATGCCGAACGCGAACGCATGCTGATCAAGGATGAAGCGCCTCCGCGCAAGCGCCGCCGCCGCAGCAATAAGCCGAAGAGCGCTGCACAGCCGGCTCAAGATTAAAAAAACCGTAAAAACGGTTTAACCACGAATAAACACGAATGCACACGAATAAAACCCATAAAGCATCCTTCCGTTGTTTTGCGATTGAGGATTGTCGCCTTTCTTCGTTTTTCATTCGTGTTCATTCGTGTTCATTCGTGGTTCCAAGCTGTTCCTAGATGGTCGGAAATTCTTTGCACCGCGCCTATGTCGCGCTCGGCAGCAATCTCGCCCAGCCGGAAGCACAAGTGAACCAGGCCTTTGACGCCTTGGCGCGACTGCCCGATTCACGCCTTATCGCGCGTTCCTCGCTTTATCGCAGTGCGCCGGTGGGCTATGCCGATCAGCCCGATTTCATCAACGCCGTGGCCCGGATCGAGACGCGGCTCAGCCCGCATGATTTGCTACAATCCTTGCTTGGCATCGAGCATGAATTCGGGCGCGTGCGCGAATTCCGCAACGCGCCGCGCACCTTGGACCTCGACTTGCTGCTCTATGACGACATCCTTTTTCACGAACCCGGCCTGACGCTGCCGCATCCGAGAATGCACGAGCGCGCTTTTGTCCTGCTGCCCTTGCTCGAGATCGATCCGATCTGCGTGATCCCCGGTCGTGGGCCGGCGAGCGATTGGCTCGCGCAGTGCGATGATCGATCCATCATCCGTGTGGCGTGATGCAGCAGCGCTTTCGTTACATTGTGGTGGAGGGCCCCATCGGCGTCGGCAAGACCAGCTTGGCGAAAAAACTCGCCGATTTTTGGCAGGCGGACACGCTGCTGGAGGGGGCGGAGAACAATCCTTTCCTGCCCAAGTTCTACCAGGACATGGAGCGTTTTGCGCTCGCCACCCAATTGTTCTTTTTGTTCCAGCGCGTGGAGCAGGTGCGGGGATTGAAGCAGGCCGATCTGTTCGGCCGGCCGGCGGTGGCGGATTTCATCCTGGATAAGGACCCCTTGTTCGCGCGCCTCACGCTGTCGGACCAGGAGTTTCGCCTGTACCAGCAAATCTATGCGCACTTGCAGCCGCAAACGGCGGCGCCCGATCTGGTAATCTATCTCCAGGCGCCGGTCGAGGTGCTGCATGAACGGGTGCGGCGGCGCGGAGTGAGTTACGAGCGGCCGATCAGCGAGGAGTATCTGGAAAAGCTCGCGGAGAGCTACAGCCGGTATTTCTACCAATACGAGGCATCGCCCTTGCTCATCGTGAACAGCGAGAACTTGAATCTTGTGGATGATCCGAAAGACTTCGAACTATTGATTTCCCGCATCGACAAAATGCGCGGCGGGCGCGAATTTTTCAACCGGGGCGAATGATGCGAAGCACGCTGACGACACTACAGAAAATGGCGCAGGCGGGCGAGAAAATCGCCGCGCTGACGTGCTACGACGCCAGCTTCGCCAAGCTGTTGGAAGCGGCCGGCGTGGATATTCTGCTCGTCGGCGATTCGCTCGGCATGGTGCTGCAAGGGCGCGAATCCACGCTGCCGGTCACGCTCGCCGATATGATCTATCACACCGAGTGCGTCGCGCGCGGCTCAAGCCAAGCCTTTATCGTGGCCGACATGCCCTTCGGCAGCTATCAAAACAATCCGCAGGATGCCTTCCGTCACGCCAGCCAATTGATGCGCGCCGGCGCGCACATGGTCAAGCTGGAAGGCGGCCATGCCATGGCGGAAACCGTGCGCTTCTTGGTCGAGCGCGGCGTGCCCGTCTTTGGCCACTTGGGGCTGACGCCGCAATCCGTGCATCAGTTGGGCGGCTATCGCGTGCAAGGCAAAACCGAGCAGGGTGCGGCAAAGCTTAAAGCCGATGCCGCCGCACTGGCGGATGCCGGGATCAGCATGCTGCTCCTCGAAGCCATTCCCTCCGAGTTGGCGCGCGAAGTCACCGCCGCCATTGCCGTTCCCACCATCGGCATCGGCGCCGGCGCCAATTGCTCCGGCCAAGTGCTGGTGCTGCACGACATGCTCGGCATCTACGGCAAGCCGCCCAAATTCGCCAAGAATTTCATGGGCGGCGCAACGAGCATTCAACAAGCCGTAGAGCGCTATGTCGCCGAAGTAAAGGCCAAGCAGTTTCCTGCACTCGAACATTGTTTTAGCTAATGGATGTGATTCATACCATCGAGGCGTTGCAAGCGCGCCTGCGCATCGCAGGCCCCGTCGCCTTCGTGCCCACCATGGGCAACCTGCACGCGGGTCATTTGGCGCTGGTGCGCAACGCACGTGAACACGGCAATTGCGTCGTGGTGAGCATTTTCGTCAATCCCCTGCAATTCGGCCCGGCGGAAGATTTTCAGACCTATCCGCGCACTTTGGACGCGGATTGCGCGCAATTAGAACAAGCCGGCGCGGATGTGGTGTTCGCGCCCAGCGTGGCGGAAATGTATCCCACCCCGCAGCAAATCGAGATTGTTCCGCCACCGATCGCCGGCGAACTCTGCGGCGCATTCCGTCCCGGCCATTTTCAAGGCGTGACGACGGTGGTGGCGAAGCTGTTCAACATCGTGCAGCCGGCGGTGGCGCTGTTTGGTAAGAAAGATTACCAGCAGCTATTCGTGATCCGCGCCATGGTGCGCGAACTGAATTTCCCGCTGCGCATCATCGGCGCGGAAACCCTGCGCGCCGAAGATGGCTTGGCGCTGTCTTCGCGCAATGGCTATTTATCGGCGCAAGATCGGCAGGAAGCACCACGCTTGTACCGCGTTTTGCGCAACATCGTCGGCCAACTGAAATCAGGGGCGCGCGATTATGCAGGGTTGGAAGGAACCGCGCGCCAGGCGCTCGAATCCAATGGCTGGCGCGTGGATTATGTTTCGGTGCGTGATGCGAGCACCTTGCTGCCCCCGGCGGGTAAGGTCAATCAGTACGTGGTGCTCGGCGCCGCCTGGCTCGGCGCGACGCGACTGATTGATAATATTGAAGTTTCCATAGACAGCGTAGGGCCGGTATAATGAGCGCCCTTTTCGCACGAGGATAAAACTCATGCAAAGAACCATGCTCAAATCCAAATTGCACCGGGTGCATGTCACGCACTCGGAGTTGCACTATGAGGGTTCTTGCGCCATCGATGAGACCCTGCTGGACGCCGCCGACATCCGCGAGTACCAGCAAATCGAGATTTACAACGTCACCAACGGCGAGCGGTTCACCACCTATGCCATTCGCGCCGGGCGCGACTCGGGCATCATCTCGGTCAACGGCGCCGCCGCGCACAAAGCGAATCCCGGCGATATCGTGATCATTGCCACCTATGCGGTGTACAACGAGATTGAGCTACAAAAATACGCGCCGGTGCTGGTTTATGTGGATGAGGCGAATCGGATCATTGGCCAGCGCGACAAGATTCCGGTGCAGATGGCGTAAGTAAGAAAAGGTGGATATCCAACAAAGCCCCGGCATGCCGGGGCTTTGTTTTTGGGGATGCCGGCAGCCAGGCAGTTACCAAGCATTTCAATAGAATGCTTGGTAACTTTTTGAGCTTGATCGCTTAACGTTCGGCCGGATGGAAAGGGAAGCCATGGCCCGCTATTCTGAATTATCGCTTGGTGCGCAACCCGCCTATGCCGAGTTGGCGGATCAGGCGCATGTCTTGGAAATGCAGCACGACCTTGGTCGCATGTAATCAAGCCGTTTCCTGGTATAGGTACTTCTGGAAGCCACTGAAGACCTTACCGATTTCCTCCGGCTTGCCAAGATCAGCCACTGCATCCGCAATGGAGTCGTGGTACTTGAGGCGCAGCAACGGCGTCAGCTTTGCCTGGTCGAGTTCTTCCACGCCAACGCTGACGTAGTGGGACAGTACGAAATCGAGGAAGACCTGCTGCTTGCTGTTGAAGTGCGTGCTGACGATCGCCATGGCCTTCCCCGCGCGTTCTTCACGAGTAAGCGGAACCAGCGCGTAGGCCACATTGGCCAGCACGTCGAACAGGTCGCTCTTCTCCGCGTCGATGATCTTCTGCATTTCGGACAGTTGATCCTTGCCGAAGCCTTTTTCAGCCAGCCCGTCCCATAACTTCTTGCGCGTATCCGGCGCGCTCCACAAGGCGCGCAGTTCTTCCTCATCCTTGAAGAACTCAGGCGGTTTGCCGAACAGCGCTTCCATGAACTGCTGCGCCGACATCGGCGTGCCGTCCGGGTGCCAGAAGCTCGTCACCATCATGTGCTGGATCGTGCGCGCCTTGCCGTCAGCTAGCTTCACTTTCACCTTTTTCTTCTTCTCGCACACACAAGGGCGCTGGCCGCATTTCGGGCAAGGCTCTTTCCCGCATTCACAAGGCTGCTTGCCGCAGAGGTAGCAAGGCGGCGGAGGTTCCTTCATGCACACGCAGGGGTAGTGATTGCACTTATTGCAGGTCTCGGACTCTATCGGTTCACCATCCCACTCTGGGTCGTTGAAGTGATGGTGCGCCTTCACAAAATCATAGATCGTGAAGTAGTCCTTGCCGTCGTAGAGCCGCGTGCCGCGCCCGATGATCTGCTTAAACTCGATCATCGAATTGATTGGCCGCAGCAGCACGATGTTGCGCACGTTGCGGGCATCCACCCCGGTCGAGAGCTTTTGCGAGGTGGTCAGGATGGTGGGAATGGTCTTCTCGTTGTCCTGAAAATCCCTGAGATATTGCTCGCCCAGTCCACCATCGTCGGCCGTCACACGCACACAGTAGAGCGGGTCAGTGCTGGTCTTCATCTGGTTGATCAGATCGCGGATCACCAGCGCATGCGCCTGGTTCGCGCAGAACACCAGCGTCTTCTCCCGCTGGTCGATCTGCGACATTAAAATCTCGACGCGCTTTTTTTCGCGCTCCTTGATCTCGATAATCCTGTTGAAGTCCGCTTCCTCGTAGCGCTTGCCCGCCTCGATCTCGCCCTCGACCAGCGTGTCATCGGGCGTATAGACATACTCGTCCAGCGTCGTGGCAATCTGCTTCACCCGGAACGGCGTCAGGAAGCCGTCATTGATACCGT
>JACRIU010000087.1 GCA_016235775.1 Hydrogenophilales bacterium | reverse complement strand
CGCCGTGGCGTTTGGCCAGTTCCAGGTTGCCCGGCTGGTAAATCTGCACCCGGTTGCGGCCCTTTTCCTTGGCAACATAGCAGGCGGCATCTGCTTCGCTCAGCGCTTCCTCGGGGCTGACGCTGTCGATGTTGATCGGCACCAGGCCGATGCTGGCGCCCAAGTCGAAAGTGCGCTCCTGCCAACTGAAGCGGAAATCCTTGATGATTTTGCGCAGGCTTTCGGCAATGCGCAACGCCCGGTCGAGCGGGCAGTTTTCCAGCAGCACGCCGAACTCGTCGCCGCCCAGGCGCGCCAGCGTGTCGGTATCGCGCATGCCTTCCTGCAGCAGATAGGTCAACTGGCGCAGCAGCTTGTCCCCGACCGCGTGGCCGCAGGTATCGTTGATCACCTTGAACTGATCCAGATCGATATAACAGAAAGCATGTTGCTGGCCGAGATTTTTGGCGCGCACCAGCAGATCGGCCAGGCGCCGCTCGAACTCGCGCCGGTTGACCAGCCCGGTGAGCGCGTCATGGGTGGCGTGGTATGACAGCAGATGCGGCGTATGGCGCATCTGCGTCACGTCGTAGAACACCATTACCGCGCCGATGATATTGCCCAGCCGGTCGCGGATCGGCGCGGCGGAATCTTCGATGATGTATTCCTTGCCGTCATTCGCCTTGAGCACGACATTGCCCGCCAGCCCCACCACCTGCTGCTCGCGCAGGCAGCGCTCCACCGGATTGGGCTCCGGTTCATGTGTCACGCCATTGACCAGAACACATACATCGGCAAGCGGTTTCCCGGCCGCCTCCGATGTTTTCCAGCCGGTCATCTGCTCGGCTATCGGATTGAGGTATTCCACCCGCGCAGCCGCATCGGTGGTAATCACTGCATCGCCGATGGAATGCAGCGTTACTTCCGCCAGCTCTTTCTGCTTGAATAAGCTGTTGGCCGTCTGGCGCACCTTGGTCAGGCTCCATACCGCCAGCACCAGCGTAATGGCCAGCACGATCGCATGCCGCAACATGCGCATGGTGTTTTCACGGATGGCTTGCGCGGTATATTCGTCGGTTACCTGCCTCACCGTAGAAGCAACATCCAGAATGGCATCGAGCGCATGGGTCGAGGTTTCCATCCATTGGGCGCCGCTTTGGGAATAATTTCCGGTAGCCGCCTCCTCATAGACCTTTCGGCGCACGTCGCTGAACCGGCCCAGAAAAAGCGTTTCCATCCGGCGCACCGAATCGGCGATGCGCGGATCGGTGTGTTTCAATTCGGCAACCGCCTGGATATCGAAAATGCTGCGATCGACTACGCCACGCGTTGCCTTGAGTTCGTCCAGCACGGACGGCGGCAGGGGGAGACGGGCGCTGATGTAGTAAGCCAGCATGCCACGCTCGCGCCCGGCATGCTCGCTGGCCAGCCAAACCCAGTGCTTGAGTGACATGTTGATTTGCGCCACATGGAGCGGCGTATCCAGGGGATGGAAGGCCGCCTCGCGCAAGCGCGCGGAAAGACCGATAAAACGCGTCATGGTGGCCAGCCAGGACTCGGCCTGATAAGCGCAGCCATCACCTTTCAGGCAGGCATCCACAAGGGTGCGCGCCGAATTCAGGTTGGCGAATTCCCGCTGCGCTTGCCGGATGGTGGCAGCCAGCGCGGAATCCTCTTTCAGATGCGCAGACAAGCGTTGCGCCAGTGCAAGCGCCTTGCTCCACTCCGCATCCCCGCTCGTGCGCAACTGTGTGATTATTCCGGTGGTTTCAACCTGGCGGGAAGCCAAGCGCCCCAGCATGCCCGCTGTCAGCCCGCGCTCTACCGCGTGGATTCCGGCGGCCTTGATCAGATGGTCCGCCATCTGATTCGCCTGGACCATGTCGCGCGCGGCGCGATTTTCGAAAAAGGCGTCCCACGCCCGCTCCCCGGTGAGAAACAGGACAAAGAATGCCAGCGTGACAATGGCAAAATTGATGGTGGTGCGGTGGTCGGTAATTCGGAATATCCCGGTTATTTCTGCACGGATGAACGTTGCACGATGCCACACTAAATATTGCCTTGCAATCCCAAGACCGGAAAGCTAGTCGAAGGCATGGATGATCTGTCCAAGCTCCTCTTTGGTTTCCTGCATCAGAGTTTTGCAGTTCTCGATGTTCAGATCGAGACGGGTAAACGCCATCGGCGCCGTATCCCAATTCAGTTCCTGAATATTGCCGGCATGAAAGGCGCCATCCAGAAAATCGGCGGCGGTGACGATGTCGGTCAAATCCGCGGGGCCGCGGTGGGTGCGTTGGGTATCCCGATGATCTCTGACCGCGAGGTCGATCTCTTCGGGAATTTCCCAGCTTTCCAGAATGGCTTCGCCGACATCGGCATGCCATTGGTCCACGACTTCCCATAGGGCCGCATCATTGTTGAACAGATCAGGATAGTCGCGCGCGCGATTCAGAATATAGAACTTGCCGATATCGTGCAGCAGCCCCGCCAGCATCGCCGTATCCGCGTTGATCCGGGTCAGCCGCTTTGCGCTCACGAAGCATAGCGCGGCAACCCGGATGCTGCGTTTCCACAGGCCTTCGATCACCGGCGGGGTGACGCCGTGGGCCTTGCCCTCCATCAATTGCCGCATGCCGACTGAGATGGCGACGTTTTGCACCATCGTATAACCCAGGCGCACCACCGCGATATGCAGATCGGAAACCGGCTTGCCGCCCATGCTGAAGGCGGCGGCATTGCACAGACGCAATAGCTGGGCGGACAGCACCGGCTCGGCGCCGACGATGTGCACTATTTTGCCGGTGGAAGCGTTGGGGTCGTGCAAGGCATGCCGGATTTTCATGGTGATGTTGATCGAAGTCGGGAAAATCAATTTTTTGGATGACAGCTCTGTCGCCAGGCCTTCGATGAATTCAAACCCGCTGGATTGTCCCGCTCGCGGCGCGGCGGCAAGCGGCGTGGCGAGCGCCGGCGCGGGCCGGTGCGCGGCTTCCCGTTTGGGCGCGGCCGGCGCCGGCGCTGCGCTTTTTTGCGGAGCCGTTTCCGTGCGTACCTGTTCGGGTGCGGGTGTTGTTTTGGGCCGCTGATGAACCGCCGCCAAGATGTCGTTGAATACGCGCCGGGGATGAATCTCTTTCATGCAGTTGAAGTGCCCGAGCGGACATTCGCGCTTCGAACAGGGGCTGCACGGCAGCTTGAGGCTGATGATCCGCGCTTGGCTGGACAGGGGTGGGGATACGCTGGGGCTGGTAGAGCCGTAGAGCGCGAACAGCGGCTTGCCGAGCGCGGCGGCGACATGCATCAAGCCGGAGTCGTTCACGACGGCGGCGCGTGCGACGGCGAACAGGTCGACGGTCTCGGCCAGGTCGGCTTTGCCGCACAGGTTATGGAACTTGCGGGTTTTGCCGTGACCGTCCCGGATCGAGACCTTGACGCGCGCGACCGCGAGCAGCCGTTCGATTTCCGCGCCGGTTTCCGCATCTTCACCGGCGCCAAGCAGCCAGACTTCGTAGCCCGCTCCTGTCAAATTCCACGCCAGCTCGGCGAAGTGATGCGCCGGCCAGCGCCGGGCCGGGCCGCCTTCCGCGCCGGCGCACAAGGCCACCACGGGGCTGGTCGGGGCAAGGGCCAGCTTGGCAAGGGTTGTGCGCACATGGCTCATCTCGGTGCGCAGGCGGGGAGGATCACTCGGGCGATGCGAGTCGACATGGCGGCGCCCCGCCAAGGAAACGAAACGCTCCACGGCCGGCGCCTTTTTGTCCTGGCTGCGCACGTCATT
The DNA here is from genome assembly GCA_016235775.1 of Hydrogenophilales bacterium. GTDB lineage: Bacteria > Pseudomonadota > Gammaproteobacteria > Burkholderiales > Thiobacteraceae > RBG-16-58-11. Next base: position 19,147 of record JACRIU010000087.1, on the reverse strand, counting down.
CAGCAGAATGGAGCGCATCGCCCCGCGGAAGCCGGTGCGCCACGGAATGCCCGCAAAAAACGGAATCAGCGCGGCGGTAAACGCGCCGGGCAGAACGATGGCGCGGACGTAGCCTTCGTGCTTCAGTTGCCGCGCCATGCGCCAGCAGGCCTTGAGGCTGAAATGTCCATCCATCAGCGGGGCGGGAATAGCGCGCCCGATTTCCGCCATGCGCCACAGCAGGGGAACGATCGCGGCGGGTGCGAGTACATCGATCGCCGCATCGGGATGCTGCTCGCGCAAGCGCCGCAACAAAGGCTCTAGCATCATGGCGCCGCCGATCGAGGCGGGAGAAATGACCAGGATTTTCAGCATGGGACTTTTCATCGCGGAGAACGCGAGGTGGCGTGGGCGGCAATACTCAAGATATTTTTGGCATTTGCTTGTTGAATGCTCATATTAGATCAAATCCCGATTAGCAATATAAGTCCGCCGGTTTAAAATGAAGCGCCGCCCCTTTACAAGAGGTATGTCGGCAACCCGCTTCATAAATTGAGTTTTATCTGGAAATTATCCGCATGCTGCGTTTAACTGAGCTCCATCTTCCCCTGAACCATGCCGAATCCGATCTCACAGCCGCGATTCTCGCGCGGCTGAAAATCGGCGCGGACGCGCTGCTGGGCTATACGATCTTCCGGCGCAGCTTCGATGCGCGCAAAAAGCATGCGATCAAGGTGATTTATACGCTGGACGTCACGCTACAGGATGAAGCACAAATCCTGGAACGCCTGCACGGCGAGCCGCATGTCGCGATCACGCCCGATACCGAATACCGTTTCGTGGCGCATGCGCCGAGCGGACTCACCTCGCGCCCGGTGGTGATCGGCTCCGGCCCCTGCGGCTTGTTTGCCGCGCTGATTCTGGCGCAGATGGGCTTTCGCCCGATTGTTCTGGAGCGCGGCAAGATCGTGCGCGAGCGCACCAAGGATACGTTTGGCCTATGGCGCGGCCGCACGCTCGATCCGGAATCGAATGTGCAATTCGGCGAGGGCGGCGCGGGCACGTTTTCCGACGGCAAGCTGCACAGCCAAATCAAAGATCCGCATCACTACGGGCGCAAGGTGTTGCAGGAATTCGTGAAGGCCGGCGCGCCGCCGGAAATCCTCTATGTGAGCAAACCGCATATCGGCACGTTCCGGCTGGTGAAGGTGGTGGAAAACATGCGCGCGACGATTTGCGCGCTCGGCGTCGAATTTCGTTTCCAAAGCAAAGTAGCGGATATCGAGATCGACCAAGGCCAGGTGCGCGGCGTGGTGCTGGCCAGCGGTGAACGCATCGCCACCGGGCAGGTGGTGCTGGCGGTCGGCCATAGCGCGCGCGATACTTTCCAGATGCTGCATGCGCGCGGCGTGTACGTGGAGCCCAAAGCTTTTTCCATCGGCTTCCGCATCGAGCATCCGCAGTCGATGATCGATGTCTGTCGCTATGGCCCTAACGCGGGCAACCCAATGCTGGGCGCGGCCGACTACAAGCTGGTGCACCACGCCGGCAATGGGCGTTCAGTCTATAGTTTCTGCATGTGTCCGGGCGGCACGGTGGTCGCGGCCACCTCGGAGCCGGGGCGGGTCGTGACCAACGGCATGAGCCAGTATTCGCGCAACGAGCGCAACGCCAACAGCGGCATCGTGGTCGGCATCACGCCGGAAGATTATCCGGGCTCGCCCCTGGCGGGGATCGATTTTCAGCGCCGGTGGGAGTCGCGCGCTTTTGAATTGGGCGGGGGCAATTACGATGCGCCGGCGCAGCTCGTGGGTGATTTTCTCGCGCATCGCCCCTCCACCGCCTTGGGCTCGGTCATCCCCTCTTACCAGCCCGGCGTGCATTTGTGCGATCTCGATAGCGCCTTGCCGCAGTATGCGATCGAGGCGATCCGCGAAGCGCTGCCCGCCTTCGACAAGCAGATCAAAGGTTTTGCCATGCCGGATGCGGTGCTGACCGGGGTGGAGACGCGCACCTCATCGCCGATCCGCATCAAACGCAACGCGCATTACCAAAGCGTGAATACCCAAGGGCTGTACCCGGCCGGTGAAGGCGCGGGCTACGCGGGCGGAATTCTTTCCGCCGCGGTGGACGGCATCAAGGTGGCGGAAGCGCTTGCCTTGAACATGCTCGAAAAAAACCAGCCGCTAACGTAGGTGGCCCGCTTCACCCTGCGTGAATGTACCGGCAATACGTCTCGCGCACGCGCAAGCTGCCGAGCAAGCCAATCACGGCACACGCCAGAAAAATCAGCAGGCCGGTCTGATAGGTATTCACAGCGTGCGCCAACTGCGCGCGATCGATCGCCCAGCCCACCAAGGGTTGCAAGATGCCCGTGCCGAGAAATGCGCCGGTGTTGGCGACGCTGGTCGCCATGCCGGAGAGCGCGTGCGGATTCACTTCCTTCACGCACGCCCAGCTCAGGGTGAAACTCGCCGCGCCCAGGCCCATGAGCAGGAACAGCCCATAGCTCGCCGCGCCCGGCAGCGGCAGCCCCAGCACCAGTGGCAGCCAGCACAGCAGATACACCAAGCCCGCGCCGATCAGCACCGGACGGCGGCGGCCGATGCGGTCGGACACGGCGCCGGCGGCCAGGGCGCCAAACGCAAATCCCGCGAGCAGGAGGCTGGTGTGCCGGGTGGCGATGTCGCGCGACATGCCGTGCACGTCCTGCAAGTAGGGCACGGCCCACAAGCCGGCGAAGGCGAAGAAGCTGCCCGCGTAGCCGAACGTGACCCAAAAGCCGGGCCAGCTCGCGCGATTTTTGATGACCATGAGCAACCCATCAAACCAGTGGCCGGCATGCGGGGGATGCGCGGCTTTGCCTTCCAATTCGCGCAGGCTGGGCAGACCGGCCTGGCCCGGATGGTCGCGCACGAAAATCCAGGACAGCACGGCGAGTACGATGGTCAGGCCGCCGATCAGCGCGAAAACACTGCGCCAGGAGACGTAGCGCAAAGCTTCGGCGAACGGCACGGTCGCCAGCACCGAACCGATATTGCCGAGCAGAATCGCGAAGCCGGTGATGGTGCCGAAGTGGCGGTCATGGAACCAGGCGGCATTGAGCTTGAGCATGGCGATGAAGGTCACCGACACGCCGAGGCCAACCAGCGTGCGGCCCGCCGCCGCAGCGCCGAGCGTGTCGGCATAGGCAAACAAGATTGAGCCTGCGCCCGCCACGAGGCCGCCCAAGGTGAGGATGCGGCGCGGCCCGAGCGTATCGACCAAAATACCGGTCGGTATCTGCATGATCGTATACACGTAGAAATATGTCGCGGCGAGGCCGCCGAGCGCGGCGGCGCTGGCATGGAATGCTGATTGCAAGTCTCCGGCGATCGTGGCCGGCGCGACGCGATGAAAGTATGAGATCACATAGGCCAACACCACGAGCAGGAAAGTCGTCCAGCGCAGATTGCGCATGCGTGCATGGTGTGGATTATTTTTCATGGTTTCGGCGCTCATCATGAAAAAAGGCGCGGGGGTAATCCGCGCCTTTTTTCGCTAAAACGCTACCGGCCTATTTCGACTTGAAGCTCGCGCCGCCCGCATTGGCCATATAGGCCACGACGCGCGACATTTCGATATCCGACCAGTCAGGATTGCCGCCGCGCGGCGGCATCGCGCGGATGCCGTTGGTGGCGTTCTTCACCAGGGTATCGAAGCCTTGCGCGTTGCGCTTGCCCCAATCGCCTTTGTTGCCATACTTCGGCGCACCCAGCGCACCGGAGCCATGGCAGCTCGAACAAGCTTCGGTATAAATGGCTTCGCCGGTTTTCTCGACGCGCGTCGCGGTGGGGTCAATCGCTTTCACCTCGCCAAAGGACTTGATGCGCTCTTTTACCGCCGCATCCGCCATGCGCGGATCATCTTTATCCACATGCCCGGCCTGGATGGAGAGCACCAGTTGCACGATCAGCACGATCGCGATCACCGGCGCCGCAAGCACGCCCACTGCCGCGGCGAGAATCATCATCGGGGATTTTTTTCTGCTCCCTTGCTGTTCGCTCATGGTGTTGCCCTGTCCTGTTTGTTCGTTGCTAAGAGCCTGAGATTATACTGAATTTTGCCTGGGCGACCAAGCCGCGCATGGAGTCGCCCGGCAATTCCGGCTATACTTGCGCCTCTCGCGCCCGTAGCTCAGCTGGATAGAGTACTGCCCTCCGAAGGCAGGGGTCGGACGTTCGAATCGTCTCGGGCGCGCCAGTCACCTCGTTTGCTTACCCCCTCCACTGCCCGTCAAGTCTTGCACATCGGGCACTTGGAAAACTCCCTGCAGGTTCAGCAGTTCATCGCGGTGCTCCCGCGCGAGCTTCTGGAGAATTTTTTCACCCGCCGGGGTGAGATGCACCTCCACCTCGCGCCGGTCGGCACGGCCTTGCGCCCGGTAGACCAGCCCCAATTTTTCACAGCGCGAAACCAGGGATACGACGCCGTGGTGATGGGCCTGCAAGCGTTCCGAAAGCTCGCCGATGGTCGCCCATTCCCGGCCGCGAAAACCCTTCAGGTGCAGCAGCAGCAAATACTGAAGATGGGTAACGCCGTACTGGTGGGTAAGCTCCTCGCTAAAACGCAGAAAACGCCGCAATTGGTAGCGGAAATCGGAGAGTGTTTCAAATTCCTGCTTTTTAAGCGCACCCTTGGTCATCTTCTATTGCTACCCATAGTGAGTATCTCCCGCTTACCTCTAACGCACTGCCGCAATATATCACGGCATGATATATTAATGATGCAGTCGTTTGGTTTGCCCTTTTTTCGAGGAGCTTATGATGGAAATGTCTCTCCCTTTGCCGACCCTGGATGCGGAAGGCTACTTGGTGGAACCGCAGGATTGGAACCCGGCGCTAGCGGAAGAATTTGCCCGTCAGGAAAATATCCAACTCGGCGAGGATCACTGGGATGTGATCCACTTTATGCGCGAATATTACGATGAGCATCAAGTCATTCCGGACGCTCGCTTCGCCATCAAGCACCTGTCGGCACGGCTGGGAACTGCGGCGCGCAACCGGTTATTCGAGTTATTTCCCTATGGCTACGTCAAGCAGGCATGCCGGATCGCCGGCATGAAACGGCCCCGCGGGTGGAGCACGGGCTGAGTCGGCGCGGGGAGGCGCATTAAAGCACGTAACGCGCCAAATCCTCGCTCTTGGCCAAGGCTTGCAGCTTGCCGTTCACATACGCTGCGTCGATGGTGATGGTCGCGCCGCTTTGTTTGTCCGCCTCGAACGCCAGCGCTTCCAATAATTTTTCGATGATGGTGTAGAGTCTGCGCGCGCCGATGTTTTCAGTGCGCTCGTTGACCTCGAAGGCGATCTCGGCCATGCGTTGAATTCCGTCGCCGGTGAATTCCAGATGCACGCCCTCGGTTGCCAGCAGTGCCTGGTATTGTCGGGTGAGGCAGGCATCGGTGCTGGTCAGGATGCGCGCGAAATCGTCCACCGAGAGCGGGTTGAGTTCGACCCGGATCGGAAACCGTCCTTGCAGCTCGGGAATCAGATCCGACGGCTTGGCGAGATGAAAGGCGCCGCTGCCGATGAACAGGATGTGATCGGTTTTGACCATGCCGTATTTGGTGGTCACGGTGGTGCCTTCGACCAGCGGCAGCAAATCGCGCTGCACGCCTTGACGCGACACTTCCGCGCCGCCGGTTTCCCCGCGATTGGTGATTTTGTCGATCTCGTCGAGGAACACGATGCCGTTCTGCTCGACGTTTCTCACCGCGTCGAGCTTGAGCTCGTCCTCGTTCACCATCTTCAGCGCTTCTTCCTCGGTGAGCAGCTTGAAGGCTTCGCGCACCGTGAGCTTGCGCTGCTTCTTGCGTCCCCCACCGAGGTTTTGGAACATGCCTTGTAGTTGCTCGGTCATATCTTCCATGCCGGGCGGGGCGAAGATTTCCATGTGCGCGCTCGCGGCGCTCACTTCGATCTCAATTTCCTTGTCGTCGAGCTTTCCCTCGCGCAGCATTTTGCGGAATTTCTGCCGCGTGGCGTTATCGAACGGCTTGAGCTCGGACTCCTCGCCGAAACCGAAACCGCCCTCGCGCGCGGACGGCAGCAGCGCATCGAGCACGCGCTCTTCGGCCATCTCTGTCGCACGGAATTGAACCTGCTGCGTCGCCTGCTCGCGCGCCTCCTTCACCGCCATCTCGACCAGATCGCGAATAATCGTATCCACATCGCGCCCGACGTAACCGACCTCGGTGAATTTGGTTGCTTCAATCTTGATGAAGGGCGCATCGGCCAGCCGCGCCAAGCGGCGCGCGATCTCGGTTTTTCCCACGCCGGTGGGGCCGATCATGAGGATATTTTTCGGGGTGATTTCCTGGCGCAGCGGCTCCGCCACTTGCGACCTGCGCCAGCGGTTGCGCAACGCAATCGCCACCGCGCGCTTTGCCGCGTCTTGGCCGACGATGTGTTTGTCCAATTCGTGGACGATTTCTCTGGGGGTCATCTTCATGTTTTGTGAGGAGTGAAGTGTTAGGGGCGAGGAGTTAGTCCGAGCGCAGCGCCCGCCTCACCCCTCACGCCTCTCACCTTACTCTAACACCTCGATCACGTGATTCTGGTTGGTGTAGATGCACAGATCGGCGGCGATGGTGAGCGCTTGCTTGACGACTTCGGGCGGCGTCATCTGTGTGTGCTGGAGCAAGGCGCGCGCTGCGCTCTGTGCATAGGGGCCGCCGCTGCCAATGGCGATCAGGCCGTCTTCCGGTTCCAGCACATCGCCGTTGCCGGTGAGGATGAGCGAAGTTTCATGATCCGCCACCGCCAGCATGGCTTCCAAGCGGCGCAGGATGCGATCGGTGCGCCAATCCTTGGCCAACTCGACCGCGGAGCGCACCAGATGGCCTTGATGCTTTTCCAGCTTGGCTTCAAACCGTTCGAATAGCGTAAATGCATCGGCCGTGCCGCCGGCAAACCCGGCGAGAATTTTGTCGTGAAACAAGCGGCGCACTTTGCGCGCCGAAGCCTTGACCACGATATTGCCCAAGGTCACTTGGCCGTCGCCGCCCAAGGCGACGTAATGGCCGCGCCGAACGGAAAGAATGGTGGTGCCGCGAAATTGCTCCATGAGGGGATCCAACAAGAATGGTATGTGGACTAGCGGGATTTCTTGCGAATGAGCGTGGCGTACTCGGTGACTCCCATGACATCGAACAGCGCATGGATCATGCCGTTCGCGCCGCTGATCACGACTTGCTTGCCGCTTTGATTGAAGGAAATCAGGGTGCCGATAAAGGCGCCGACGGTCACGAAATCAACCCGCGTCGCATTCGACATATCGATGTGAATTTCGGTGCGGGCTGCGGCATGGCGTTCGAGATCGCGCAATTTATAATCGCAATCGCTCCCCAGCACGCCTTCGATCATGAAACATGCAGCTTCGAGAACAGGTTCCTGCGCTTCCATTTCGCCGGCCCCGGCGGTTTGTATGGTTTCCGGCAAGGCTTCCCACGAGGGCGGAGAAAGCTCGAACGTCACCGCGTAATCGATCGCCGCGTCTTCGAATTCATTCTGCAAACTGAGGATTTGATACAACTCGAACAGCAAGGCCCAGTAGCGCATTTCCTGGCGCGCCGCGCCGTCGAGTTGGGCTTTGATGATTTGCGCGAATTCCTTGGCGCCGGCCACGCTGATGCGTTTTTCGCCGCGCCGGATCGAATGTAATACCGCCGCCAGCCGTGAGGCGGTTTCCGCGTCAATCGCGCTGGCGGAAACCAGATCCAATTTCACGCCGCCTTCCGCCTCGGCCAAGCCTGGCAAGCGATCAATATCCGCATGCTGTGCGGCCCCAATCTCGCCTTTCAATTGCACCCCGTTCGCCATGCCGCGCTTGGGTTGCGGTTTTGCGCTCATGGTGGCCGCGCGCGCGCCTTCCCACACCGGCGCGGAACGTTCGTACTTGACGACAAAATCCATCGACAGTTCGTCGAATTGTTGCTTCATGCCCAGTAATTGATAAAGATCAAATAACAGCAACCAAGGATGCAGATCGCGTGCATCGGCATTTTCCTTGATGAAATGCAGCAAGGTGGAGATCGCCTCTGTCACGCGCTCGTTGGCGTAAAGGATGGCGGCTTCTTCCACCGCGGAATAGGACTCGGCCGTCGCGCTCGCCCCGTCAAACGACAACTCGTCGAACTCCACCATCTCCATTTCGGCAGGGAGTGGCGCCATCGCTGGCGCAGGCGCATGGATCGCGGAGCCGCCCGCAGGCGGCTTGGGTGCTACCGGTCTAGGGGGCGCCAGGGTCTTGGGCTCTTCGCCCTTGCGTTTGAAAAAAGAAAATGCCACTTGGTCTCGGGGTCAGAATGAGCCGGGAATTAAACCATTAACCTGGGAGATGGACGCTACTCGTTTGCGGTCACCAGTGTTTTATTACTACGAACGCTCATCATAATGGCAATACGCACCCCCTTCAAGCATTCGCGCGCGCCCAAAGAAAAAGGCGGCATGAAGCCGCCTTTTTCCAGTAAAAATTAAGGTTATTTCTTCGCGTACTTTTGCCGGAATTTTTCCACGCGACCGGCGGTATCCAGGATCTTTTGCTTGCCGGTGTAGAACGGGTGGCATTGCGAGCAGACTTCGATGTTCAAGTCGCGGCTCATGGTGGAGCCCGTCTTGAATGCGTTGCCGCAGCTGCAAGTCACGGAAATTTCAGCGTATTCCGGGTGAGTTTCGGGTTTCATTGCCTAATCCTTAACAGGTTCCCCGCCGACCAGGGCTGGGGCGGAAAGGGCGCTATTATCCCTAAAAACACCGGCCTACGCAAGAAGGTTTAACCGCGCCGCATGGAATCGAAAAATTCCGCGTTGTTTTTGGTCGCGCGCAGCTTGTCGTGCAAAAACTCCATCGCTTCCAGGTCGTCCATCGGGTACAGCACCTTGCGCAGCACCCATATTTTTTGCAGCACATCCGGCTTGATCAGCAGTTCCTCGCGCCGGGTGCCGGAGCGATTGACGTTGATCGCGGGGTACAGCCGCTTCTCGGCCATGCGCCGGTCGAGATGTATCTCCATATTGCCGGTGCCTTTGAATTCTTCGTAGATCACGTCATCCATGCGCGAGCCGGTATCGACCAGCGCGGTGGCGATGATGGTGAGCGAGCCGCCTTCTTCGATATTGCGCGCCGCGCCGAAGAAACGCTTGGGGCGTTGCAGGGCATTGGCGTCCACGCCGCCGGTCAGCACCTTGCCCGAAGCCGGGACGACAGTATTGTAGGCGCGTGCCAAACGGGTGATGGAATCCAGCAGAATCACCACGTCTTTTTTGTGCTCGACCAGACGCTTGGCTTTCTCTAATACCATTTCGGCTACTTGCACATGGCGCGTGGCGGGCTCGTCGAAGGTCGACGCAACCACTTCGCCGCGCACTGTGCGCGTCATTTCGGTCACTTCTTCCGGACGCTCGTCGATCAGCAGCACGATCATCACCACATCCGGATGATTGGCGGTAATGGCGTGCGCGATGTGTTGCAGCATGACGGTTTTGCCGGACTTGGGCGAGGCCACGAGCAAGCCGCGCTGGCCCTTGCCGATGGGCGCGATCATGTCGATCACGCGGCTGGTCATGTTTTCTTCGGCGTTGATATCGCGTTCGAGTTTGAGCGGCTTGGTGGGAAATAAGGGCGTCAGGTTTTCAAACAGGATTTTGTTCTTGGCGTTCTCCGGCGGCTCGCCGTTGACCGTGTCCACCTTGACCAGCGCGAAATAGCGTTCGCCGTCCTTGGGGGTGCGTATCTCGCCTTCGATCGTATCGCCGGTATGCAGATTGAAGCGGCGGATCTGGCTCGGGCTGACATAGATATCGTCCGGCCCGGCAAGGTAAGAAGTATCGGGCGAACGCAGGAAGCCGAAGCCGTCTTGCAACACTTCCAGGGTGCCTTCGCCGTGGATGCTCTCGCCCTTGCGCGCCTGGTTTTTCAGCAGCGCAAAGATAAGGTCTTGTTTTCTAAGGCGGCTTGCGCCTTCGACTTCGTGCGTGACAGCCATGTCCACCAATTCTTGGACGTGGAGTTGTTTGAGCTCGGATAAATGCATAGACCTGTGGTGTCGTGTGAGGTGGAAAAATTTTGTTGGGAAGGTGGTGCGGGGCCCGGGAGACTCCCGGTATTTGAACAAGGCCCGCTAGGTTTCGTTATCGGGCGCTTGTTCAGGAAACTTTAGAAGCTAGCGTAGCCAGTTCAAACGTTGCTGTCAATAAACGCCGTCAACTGCGACTTCGACAGCGCGCCGACCTTGGTTGCCTCGACATTGCCGTTCTTGAAAATCATCAGGGTCGGAATGCCGCGAATACCGTATTTGGGGGGGGTTTGCTGGTTTTCGTCGATATTCAACTTGGCTACCTTGATCTTGCCGGCGTATTCCTGCGCGACTTCATCCAGAATCGGCGCGATCATTTTGCAGGGGCCGCACCAATCCGCCCAATAATCCACCAAAACGGGCATCGCGGATTGCAGCACTTCTTGCTCAAACGAGTCGTCGGATATGTAATGAATGTGTTCGCTCATGGGGTCCTCATACTTAAATCCCGCTTGAATTAGCGGTAGGGGATTGAAACAAAAAGAGTTTTTGTTTTTTGCGCAGAAAAGTGTTTCTATCCTAACCAAAAAATTAGGCGATGGGAAGCTCTGTGAACGGAAGAACAGAATCGCTTTTGTTCGCGCCCGCCCAAGGCTAAAATTGCGCCACACCCGTTCCCGAACAAAACAAACTAAAGGCACAGCATGACTTACGTCGTTACCGAACCCTGTATCAAGTGCAAATACACCGATTGCGTGGATGTCTGCCCGGTGGACTGCTTCCGTGAAGGCCCGAATTTTCTGGTGATCGATCCGGACGAATGCATCGACTGCACCCTGTGCGTGGCCGAATGTCCGGTCGAAGCAATTTTTGCCGAGGACGACGTGCCCGAGGATCAACGCGCCTTCACCGCGCTCAACGCCGAGTTGGCCAAAACCTGGAAGCCCATTATCGAACGCAAGGAAAGCCCCGCCGACGCCGACGACTGGGCCAAGGTGCAAGACAAACGCGGATTGCTCGAACGCTAGCCGCTGAGCCCTTTGCGGCGCGATGCCAGCCATCCTCACCTGCCGCTTTCCCGAAACCGATTTACTGCGCGGCGCGGCGCGGTCGCTGATCGAGGCCGAGCAAGCCCGGCTGCCGGATTTAAGCGCGGTCACGGTGCTGCTGCCCAACTTGCACGCGGCCCCCGCCCTCGCCCGCGCGCTGGGGCTAGAAGCGGGGCTCCCCACCCTGCTGCTGCCCGCCTTGACCACGCTGCCGCAACTGGCCAAGCGAGCGTCGCTCGATCTGCCCAGCTTGCCGGACAGCGAACGTCAAAGCCTGTTGTATGGCGCGCTGCGCGCACGCAAATGGTTTCACGATGCCACGCTGTTGTGGCCGCTGACGGCTGAGCTGCTGAAATTGTTCGACGAGCTCACGCTTAACCAAGTTCGCCTGCCCGATTCCCACGATGATTTTCTGCATCAACTGGAAACGGCCTACGCCGCCACCGCCGGCGCATCGCTGCAATTCGAAGCGCGCCTGGCGCATGAGCTATGGCACGCGCTGCGCCATGATTTAGGCGCGCGCCTGGATGCGGCCAGTACCTACGCCTTGCAGCTCGGCCAGCTTGCACAGACCGCGAACGCGCCCTTGTATGGTGTAGGCCTCACCGATCTCGCGCCGGTCGAGCGCGATTTTCTGACAGCTTATGCCGGGCGGACGCAGGTCACTCTATTTACATCCGAGACTCTTTCGGAAGACGCATCCAGCAACGGCGCATTGTTGCGCGCGGCGTGGGGGTTTCAGGGAGCGGGAAGCGGGGAGCGGGAAGCAGAAAACCCCAAACCCCTGTTCGAGCGCGCGCTGATATTGCGTGAGGCGGTTCCTGCAAGCCCCGTTGCCGGCAAGCTCAAGCTGTTCGGCGCGCAATCGCTGGAAGAAGAAGCGTTCGCTGCCGCGACCCAAATACGGCTGTGGCTCGCTGAGGGCAAGCGCGATATCGCCATCGTGGCGCAGGACCGGCTCGCCGCGCGGCGGTTGCGGGCGCTGCTGGAGCGGCACGCGATTTACGTCAAGGATGAAACCGGCTGGACTTTTTCCACCACCGCTGCCAGCGCGCTCATCATGCGTTGGCTGGATTTGGTGGCGGACGATTTCTATTACCAGCATCTGCTGGATTTTCTCAAATCGCCGCTGGTGTTGAGCCAGATGCCGCGCGAAGAGCGGCGCGAAGCGGTGTCCGCCTTGGAGTTGCTGATCCGCGAACACAACGTCGTGTCGCGCTTGGCGCATTATCTCGACCTGGCGCGCCGCAACGATGCCTTGGCGTGCATGCCCTTACTCGAAGCGCTCAATACGGCGCGCACCGGCTGGCAGACGCGGCGCGCGCAGCCCTTGCGCGATTGGCTCAAACTGCTGACCAGCACGCTGTCGCAGCTCGGCATGCTGGAGCCGCTGGCGCGCGATCTCGCCGGTGGACAAATGCTGGACATGCTCGCTCGCTCGATGCGCGAATTGGAAACATCGTCAGAAACTTTTCGCTTTGCCGAATGGCGCCACTGGCTGAATCAATGCTTCGAACGCGCCACTTTTCTCGATACCGGCATCGAAAGCTCCATCGTATTCACCCATCTGCCGGCGACGCGCTTGCGCGCCTTCGACGCCGCGCTGCTCCTGGGCTGCGATGCGCGCCACCTGCCCTCGCCGCCCGCGGCGACGGTGTTTTTCAATCAATCCGTGCGCGCGAGTTTGAATTTGCCTACTTGGCGCGATGCGTGGCTGGTCGAGCAAGGCGATGTGGCGGGGCTGCTCGCGCGTTCGGGTGCGGTGTTGGCGACGTGGCAAGCCTTCCAGCAAGGCGAGCCGAATCTGTTAAGCCCCTGGTTCGAGTTGCTCGACACCTGCCACACCCAGGCCTACGGCGTGAATCTGCGCGATACGCAACTCCGTTCTTTGTTGGAACTGCCCCCGATCCCCGCGCCCGATCTGGCGCAAGCGCAACCCGCGCCCCGGCTCGATACGACGGCGATCCCCCAGGAAATTTCCGCCAGCGCCTATGGCAGCCTGATGATCTGCCCCTACCAATATTTCGCGCGCCATGTGCTGAAACTGAATGAACTGGACGAAGTGCAGCTCACCCTGGAGAAGCGCGATTTCGGCAGCATCGTGCACCACATTCTGCATCGGTTTCATCACGACCATCCCGCGCTCGGCGACGAACCGGACGCCCACTGGGAAGCCGTGCTGCGCGACATCAGCCGGCACGTGTTCGCCCCCATGCTGCGCATCAATTACCTGAGCCGCGCTTGGCTGGCGCAGTGGGAAAAACTGATTCCCGCCTATTTGGCCTGGCAGCGCGAACATGAGGCCCAGGGCTGGCAGTGGCACAGCGGCGAAGCGGTTGAGAGACTGGCTTTGACGCTGACCACCGGCGCACCCTTGACGCTCAAAGGCACCCTCGACCGGCTGGATGAAGGGGGCAATGGCCGCACCGTGATCGACTACAAAATGAAAGCCAAGGGCGATCTGCGCAAACAATTGAAGCTGCCGGGCGAGGACGTACAGTTGCCGGTCTATGCATTGTTGGCGGGCGGGCGCGCCACGGCAGCGGCCTACTTGAGTTTTCACCAGGACACCGTGGAAACCGTGCAGCCGGAGGGCGATATTCAGGAATTGGCGGCGGACGTCGCGCAACGCTTGCAGGCCGTATTCGAAGCCTTGCATGCGGGCGCCGGCCTGCCCGCGCAGGGCACGGAGGCCGCCTGCGCGCTGTGCGAAATGGAAGGCGTGTGCCGCCGGAGTTATTGGAACTCATGAATAACACGTCTATCCCCCCCTTGGTGCGCGACGCCCTCGACCCCACCCGCAGCGTGGTGGTGGAAGCCTGCGCCGGCAGCGGCAAAACCTGGCTCCTGGTGTCGCGCATCGTGCGCTTGTTGATCGATGGCGCGGAACCGCCGGAAATCCTCGCCATCACCTACACGCGCAAAGCGGCGCAGGAGATGCAAGCGCGGTTCAACGATTGGCTGCGCTTGCTGGCTACTGCGCCGGAGGAAACGGTGCGCACGTTTCTGCGTCAGCGCGCGCTGAGCGACGCGGAAATCACCCTTGCCCTGCCGCGCGTGCGCGGCTTGTTCGAGTTGGCGCTGACCAGCCGGCCCGCGCTGACCATCAACACCTTTCACGGCTGGTTCCTGGATTTATTGCAGCGCGCACCACTCAATGCCGGCGCGGCGGGCAATGCGGCGCTGCTGGAGCAAACCTCGCCGCTGATCGAGGAAGCCTGGCAGGGCTTGGCCGAACAATTGCTCGACGCGCCCGGCTCCCCCGTCGCGCACGCCTTGAACAATTTATTCCGCGACTATGGCCTCGCCAGCACCCGCAACGTGCTGCAACGCTTCATCGCCAAGCGCGCGGAATGGTGGAGCTACACGCGCGGACAAGCCGATCCGGTGGCGTTCACACTGGATCAATTGCAGGAAGAATTCGGCATTGCATTTGACGAACCGATATTGGAACCGCTGTTCGCGGACGAATTACTAAATGCATCGCTGGAGAAATTCGCGGGGCTATTAGAGAAAAACGGCACCGATGCCGATATCGGACATGCCGCGATGATTCGAGCGGGGATAATCGTATCCGATCTGCCACACCGCTTCGCGACGATTTGCCGCGCATTTTTCAAGCTGGATGGCGAACCCTACGCGCGCAAACCCAGCAAGGCGCGCGCCGCGCGGTTGCAAGCGGACGAAGAGCCGTACACCAAGCTGAATGAGCGGCTCACCACCCGATTGGGGCAAGCCAGAACCTTGCTGATCGAACAGCGCGCCTTGTGCTTCAACCGCGATGCGCTGCGCTGCGGAGAAGCGCTGCTCGATCACTATCAGCGCTTGAAGGATGGTCGCGGCGTGCTCGATTTCACCGACATCGAATACCGCACGCACACCTTGCTCACCGAAGACGACCACGCCGCCTATATGCAGTACAAGCTGGATGCGCGCTACCGGCATATCCTGCTCGACGAATTTCAAGACACCAATCCCTTGCAGTGGCAAATCCTCAAGAGCTGGTTCGATGCCGCCGTGGGTGCGGGGCGCACGCCGAATGTATTCGTCGTCGGCGACCCGAAGCAATCGATCTACCGCTTTCGCGGCGCGGATGCGCGGCTGTTCAATCTCGCCAAACAGGAACTGGGCGAGCATTTCGGCGCGCGCCATCTGACGCAGGATGCCTCGTGGCGCAATGCGCAGCCGATACTCGATGTGGTGAACCGTTTATTCGCGGCGGAACCGGCCTTCACCCCTTTCCAAGCGCATCATGCGCATCAATCCGATCTGCCCGGCCAAGTATGGCTGCTGCCGCTGGAAACAAAACCGGAGGCCGCCGAGGCCGCGCCAATGGGCTTGCGCAACCCGCTCACCACGCCGCTTGCAGATGCCGCGGAATCCGCGCGCCAGCGCGAGGCGGAGCGCATCGCCAGCAGCATCCAAGCCATCGCCGGCCAGTGGACGATTGTTGATAAAGGCGCGCGCCGCGCCGCCGAGTATCGCGACATCATGCTGCTCACGCGCGCACGCACGCATTTGCGTGTGTACGAGGACGCCCTGAAGCAGGCAGGCATTCCTTTCCTCACCTCGCGCCGTGGCGGCCTGCTGGAGACGCTGGAAGCGCGCGATCTGAGCGCCTTGCTGGAATTCCTGGTGCTGCCCTACGCCGATCTCAAGCTCGCGCAAGTGCTGCGCTCGCCATTGTTTAGCGCGACCGATAATGATCTGCTGGCCTTGGCGCAAGCGGGTGAAGGGCCGTGGTGGCGCCGGCTTAACGTATTGGTTGCATCGGGCGGCGCGTCCGGGGCGCTCACCCGCGCGTATTCCCTGCTCGGCAACTGGCGGCACGCCTCCGACCAATTGCCGGTACACGATCTGCTCGACCGCATCTATCACCAAGGCGAGGTGCTGGCGCGCTACCGGCGCGCCACTCCTGCCGCCCTGGCCGATTCGGTAGAAGCCAATCTGTTGAGCTATCTCGAACTCTCGCTCACGCTGGAAGGCGGGCGCTATCCGAGCCTGCCCAAATTCATCGACGAGTTGGCCGTGCTGCGAAGCAGCCGCGACGAGGAAGCGCCGGACGAAGGCCAAGTGGCCGATGCGGAAAACGCCGTGCACATCTACACCGTGCACGGCGCCAAGGGACTGGAGCGGCCCATCGTGTGGCTGGTCGATGCCAATAGCGTCACCCCCGCCAAGGATGCGTATGGCGCGCTGGTGGATTGGGCGCCGGGCGAGGCCGCGCCCGCGCATTTTTCCCTCACCAGCACGCTTGATGAACGCGGCCAAGCGCGCGCGCCGCACTTCGCACGCGAGGCCGAATTGTTGCAGCGCGAAGAACTCAATCTGCTGTACGTCGCCATGACGCGCGCGCAGCAATATCTCATCGTGAGCGGATCGGAAGCCAAAAATTCTCAGCGTCCCAGCTGGTATGCGCGGATCAGGGGCGTGATAGAACCGGGCAGCGATCTCACCCCGCCGGATCAAGCTGCCCTCGCGCCCCCGTCCATTGCCGGCATAGCACCGCCTATTTCTTTTGACGCAGCACAAGTCTTGCCGGAAATCGGCCCCGCCTGCGGCCAACGCGCACAAACCATCGAAACCCCCGCCATGCGCCACGGCACCTTGCTCCATCGACTGCTGGAGCAACTCGCCCCGAGTGGAACCCTCTCTCCTAACTCGCCACCCGCAAGGAGTACGCCGGTGGGTGCCCCGCTGCTGCGCAGCGACCCTTCCGCGGCCCCCCAAGTGGGGGAGAGGGACTTAGGCTCGCTACGCGAGTTACATAAGTTGCGCTTGCGCCAAGAATGGGCCATGGCAGAAGACAGCTTCGACACCCTATGGCGCGAGGCGCAAACCATCCTCGGCGCAGCGCACTTGGCCCGTTTCTTCGACCCCGCCCGCTATCGCCGCGCCTGGAATGAGCTGCCCTTCCTCACCGCGAACGGCGATTTTCTGCGCATCGACCGCCTGGTGGAATTCGAACACGAAATTTGGGTGTTGGATTACAAGAGCACGGAAAGCGCGAGCAAAGCGACGCTCGCACAAGCCGCGAAGCCGCATCGCGCGCAACTGCAAAGTTATCTGGCCGCGATGCAAGCGCTTTTCCCGGGCAAACAAATGAAGGGCGGGGTAATATTCAAAGGCGGGCTGTTGTTTGAAGTAAGCGGCCCGGCATAAACCTAAAAACGGCAATTCTTGCCACAGAGAACACAGAGGTCACAGAGAAAGTAGCGAAATTTTGCCGTCATACCGGCTTTAGCCGAGGGCAAGCGAACAACCATGAAACTGTAGTGATTTTCTCTGTGACCTCTGTGACCTCTGTGACCTCTGTGGCAAACAGCTTTTGCAGGACAAATTCAGTTTCAGTGCAATTTGTTTCACCAAAACCAATAACCTTCCAGGAGCAGACATGATCTTCACGCCCGACCTCGTAGCCGAACTGGAAATCCTCGCACGCTATGACTTATCCACGATAGGGGAAGGCATCAAGGTGCACAAGACGGCGGAGCCGAGCGTGATCGCCGCCACGCAGCGTTTGTTCGACAAGGGCCTCATTTCACTCGGCGACGGCGGGTATCTGACCAGCCTGGGCCTGGGAGTGGCCGAGCATGTGCAGGCGCTGATTACCATCATGAAGAGAGAATGAAGACAGCAGGCGCACCCGCGACAACGGAGGAAATCGTCGCCGCGACGCGCACCTGGTTGGAAAGAGCAGTCATCGGCCTGAACTTGTGCCCTTTCGCCAAGGCCGTGCATGTACATCAGCGTGTTCGATATTGCGTGAGCAGCGCGCAATCCACGACAGCGCTACTGGAAGATATCACCAGCGAACTGCGCACCTTGCAGGCGGCAGACCCGAACCAATGCGAGACCACGCTGTTGATCCACCCTGGTGTGTTGACGGATTTTATCGAGTTCAGCCTTTTTCTGCGCACCGCTGAAGCGACCCTATCCAAACTGGGGCTCGCGGCGGAATTTCAACTCGCGAGCCTCCACCCGCAATACCAATTCGCTGATGCGGGCCCGGACGATATCGAGAACTACACCAACCGCTCGCCTTATCCCACGCTGCATCTATTGCGCGAATCGAGCATCGCGCGCGCAGTAGCCGCCTTCCCCGACGCGGCCGATATCTATGAGAAGAACATGGAGACTTTGCGCCGGCTTGGGCATGCCGGGTGGCAGCGCTTGTGGAAATAAATTCTGCAAGTGGATACCCCCAAAATATTTATCATAGGGGCTTGCTCCAGCATATTATGCTGTTACGACTACAAGGCGATAATGTAAATGAAAAGACTATTAATTATGAATGCGTTTTTTTTAATGTTAGTTGGGTGTGCTCACAACGCAACCACATTAGGCCGAGCGCAAGTCGTAGATAAAAATATCGTTGATTTTGATATTGTTGTTGCCCCACCATATTCTTTAAGTGGACCCGAGTTCTCATCGCTAGAAAATTCTGGCTATATGAGCATTGAATTTATCATGCTATTCATAGAGGCAACAGAACGTACTTTTGAGAAAAATGGCTTGCGCGCCAATGTATTTTTTTTAACTGGGTCACGATCTTATAAACCCACAACAAAACATTACTTACTGGCGACTCCAACTAAGGTTGTATACCAAGGTAGAAACAACATCATGCAAGAAATACACATGACTTATAAGTTATTTAGACCAGACTCGCCATCACCACAGTGGAGGGGATCGCACCGCTTTACACGCTTAGAAACATATGGAACGACTGGGATAGATACATTCTGGGTTGGCGTTGGAAATCTAAATTTGGCCATTCTTAATGCACTTGCACAGGAGAGCATAATCTTGTTGCCAAGTGATCGCGCTATCTCGATAGAAGGTAACACTAACTTCATGCTTGATAGCCCCCACAATTCTGCACCCCCTCCTATTTTTAGGAATCTAAATTAGCATGCCGCAACACTAGTGTCCGGTTAAATTCAAAACAACATCAATTGGTTAGTGACTGGCTGCACGATGCTTCTGTTACCCAGTGGCTGAAAGGCGCATGAAATAGGGGTTTTCTCAAAAATTGAGACCGACAATATCTGTAACAAAGT
>JACRIU010000086.1 GCA_016235775.1 Hydrogenophilales bacterium | reverse complement strand
TGCAGCGGCCTAAGAGATTAAAATGGGTCTCAACTAGCTCCTCTGTAGGGAAAGCGGTCGTTGGCTATGCAAATGGCAACTGACTGCTTTGGGACGCCTGTTGCTGATCACTGTCTGAATCTATCCGTCTCCTATCAGTACATATGCGCCCGCTACTCCCTACTCTGGAAACGCTGGCGAGCTTCGATCCAATCAATTCAAGAACGCACAAATTCCAGCAGAGGACGGATATCGCGGCCATCGGCGGCACGTAAAGCTGCGACGTAGGCATGCCGGGTTTCACCCGGCGTGACGAGACTGGTTCGGCCCCAGCTAAAGCGCGGCTGGCCGAGCGCGGCCAGGAGCAGGTCGGTAGCCAGGCGCGCATGGCGGCCGTTGCCGTTTGGAAAGGGATGAATGGCGACGAGCCGATGATGGAAACGCGCGCAGATTTCGTCCGGCGGATAAGTGCCCTGCGCGATCCAGTAGCGGCTATCGTCCAGCAATTGCCGCAGCTCGCTTGCGATGCGATAGGCGGCGACGCCGACATTGCGTTCGGTGAGTCTGTGCTTTCCAGCCCAGCGCCAAACCCGCCCAAACATCCGTTTGTGCAAGGCCGTCAGGAACCGTTCATCGAGCACGTCACGCTTGCGTGCGAAGGCCCATTGCTCGGCTTCAAGGATGTTCGCTTGTTCCGCCTCGTTCAGTTAGTGGCGCAGGGTGATATAGGACGGAATCAATCCATCCCGTTCTTCAGCGCTCAGCGGGGTGGCGGCGTCATCCGCTTCAAGCAGCGGATCGTTCATGTGTCTTCCCACAACTCGGAACCCGCCTGCTCGATCAACTGCCGGATGAGACGCTTGCGTTGTTCGTCCTCATCGCGCGTATCCACCGTCTGCGCCTCAAGCGCCATGGTGTGGCGCGTGGAATCCAGCCGCGTTGTGGCGAGACGGGCCGCGCGCTCCTCGATAAGTGCGTCCAGGGGTTTGCGGGGCGCCAGGGCATAGACCAGTTGGCAATCCAGCGCGCGCGCCGCTCGCTCAAGGCTATCCAGGGTGATCGCGCCGTTCGCTTCCGCTTTCTCGATGCCCACCACGCGCGGCTGGCTGACGCCCAGACGTTTTGCAAGCTGGGCGGTCGTCATGCCAAGTGCTTCGCGGATAGCCTTGACCCAGCCGCGCGGCGGACGCGCGAACGCATCGGCGTTGAGCAATGGGCTCAAGCGCTTGTCGAGTTGGCGGCGGGCTGCTTCACGGTCTTGGCGGCGCATTCATAATAACCGATATGTTATCTATCATATTTATTATGATAATTCATATATTATTATGTAGCAAGTAAATAATAATACATAAATTATAATGATTTAGCCGTCTAGGGAAGATTCAAATACCAGGCAATCTCTTCGGGTCGAAATCAGAAGTGCGAGACTGACGCCCTCTTTGAATCAAGTGAAAACTGCTGCGCATCAATAAATGCGCGGCGCGCGCAATTTTTCTTGTGCCAGGGCGCGGTATACGGTCAGACGACGTAGATTGATTGCGCCCGCTTGCATTGCCGCATCGAGCGCGCAGCCCGGCTCCACCAAATGCAGGCAATTGCTGAAGCGGCAGTGTCCGAGATAGGGGCGGAACTCGATGAATGTCTGCGCGATGTCTTCCACGTTTAAATGATGCAGGCCGAATTCCTGCAAGCCGGGCGAGTCGATGATGTGGCTGCCGGCATCCAGGTGGTAGAGCAGGGCGTGCGTCGTGGTGTGTTTGCCGGAATCCAGCGCGGTGGAGACTTCGCCTTCGCGTGCGTGCGCGTCCGGCAGCAGCGCGTTGATCAGCGTGGATTTGCCCATGCCGGATTGACCGACCAGGACGCTGGTCCGACCTAGCAGATGCGCCTTGAGCGGCGCCACATCTTGGCGTGCGCACAGCGGCAGCAGCGGGTAGCCGAGTGTTTCGTACAGCGCGAGCGTTTCGCGCGCCGCGGCGGTTTCCGGCAAGTCGATCTTATTCAGTACGATCAGCGCGCGAATGCCGGCGGATTCGGCGGCGGCCAGGCAGCGGTTGATGAGTTCTTCGTAGAAGCTCGGCACCGCGGCGACCACGATCACGATTTGATCGACATTGGCGGCGATGATTTTTTCGCGGTAGAGATCGGAGCGGTACAACAGCGAGGTTCTGGGCGCGATGCGCTCGATCACGCCCTGATCGGGTGAGGTGAGCGCGATCTCAACGCGATCGCCGCAGGCCACGCCGGTTTTCTTGCCGCGCGTGACGCAGTCGATGCGGCGTTGATCGTCAAGCTCGGCGATGAAGTGCTTGCCGTGGGCGGCGACGACGAGGCCGTGGGTGGTTTCGAGATTTTTTGATTTAGATTGCTTAACCACGGGGGGCACGGAGATCACGGGGAAAACAGAACAAATGAGGTTTAACTTGAAAGTATTCCCAGTGTTCTCCGTGTGCCCCGTGGTTAAAGATCGAACAGGGCATCAATCTTCGCCGCGCAGATGAAGTCGTTTTCGGACAACCCGCCGATTGCATGCGTGATATAGCGCACGCGGCATTGCTTGTAGCCAACTTCGATATCCGGGTGATGGTCTTCGCGGTGCGACACCCACGCTGCGGCGTTCACGAACGCCATGGTCTCGTAGTAGTTCTTGAATGAATAGGTCTTGGCGAGTTCGCCGCTCACGACTTGCCAGCCGCTCAGTTGGGTGAGATTCGCTTGAATCTCAGGCTCGGTCAGCGGCGGTACGCCGCCTTCACACGGCTTGCATTTGCCTTTGGAGAGATCGCAGACAGTCATGGCCGATGCTCCTTATTTGAATTTGTAATAGGTGTTGTTCAGGTAAGCGGCGACATGGAGCTCGTCTTCCGGGAACCAACCCGCGCCGGTGTTGGCATTGCAGCCGGAGATGCGCGCCGTGAGTTGGCCGGGTGTTTTGACTTTGCGATCCGCGCGCGTGTAAACGCCGGAGCCATCGCCTTTGAATAGCGAAACATGGCACGCTTGGCATTGCTTGTCCGCGAGGGCCTTGCCTTTTGCAGCATCGCCTTTGTCAAAAGGCGCGGCGTGCGCAAGATTGAAGCTGATGAATGCGAGAAGTGCGAATAGGGCGCGCATGGTGAATCTCCTGGTTAACTGGCTGCTTGCAGGCGCGCGATGCGGATGCCGGCAGGCGGGTGGGAATCGTAAAAAGCGGAATGCAATGGGTCAGGGGTGAGGGTGGAGGCATTGTCCTCGTACATCTTCACCAGCGCGTGAACCAGCGCCGTGGCGCTGGAGGTTTGCGCCGCGTATTGGTCGGCCTCGAATTCGTGCTTGCGCGATAAGCGCGCGCTCAGCGGATGTAACAAAAAGGTAAACACCGGGCTTACCAGCACGAATAACAGCAAGGCGGTGGCGGGGGTCTGGGTGGCGACCCCCAAGCAGGCATAAAACCAACTCGCTTGCATCAGATAGGCCAGCACCCATACGCCAATCAAGCTCGCACTGAACAGCCAAGCCATGCGCTTCACGATATGGCGGCGCTTGAAGTGGCCGAGTTCATGCGCCAAGACCGCTTCGATTTCATCGCCGCTCAGATTATTGAGCAGGGTATCGAAAAACACGATGCGCTTGGTTTTGCCGAAGCCGCTGAAGTAGGCGTTGCCGTGCGCACTGCGCTTGGAGCCATCCATCACGAACAGGCCGCTGGCGTGAAACCCGCATTTCTGCAACAGCGTTTCGATGCGCGATTTCAGCGCAGTGTCTTCGAGCGGCGTGAATTTATTGAACAGCGGCGCGATGAAGGCCGGATACACGGCAATGATCAGCAAATTGAAACCGACCCAGGCCAGCCACACATACAGCCACCAATATTCACCCATCGCACCCATGAGCCACAACACGCCCAGCACCAGCGGCACGCCCAAGGCCAGTCCCAATGCGGCTTGTTTGATGAGATCGAGCACGAACAGGCCGAGTGTCATTTTGTTGAAACCAAATCGCGCCTCCAGGCCAAACTCGCGGTACAGGCTGAGCGGGATTTCCAGCGCGCTCATCAGGATTAGCGTGCTGAGCAGCAGCGCCGCGCCCTCCAGCAAGGGGGAATCGAATACACCCTGCCATGCTTGCGTCAGCCATTCGATGCCGCCGCCGAGGGTGAAGGCGAGTAGCACGGCAGCATCCAGTGCGATGTGTATAAAGGAAAGACGGGTCTTGGCTACCGTGTAGTCGGCCGCTTTTTGATGCGCCTCCAGGCCGATTTTGTCGCTGAAGGCGGCGGGAACCTGGGTCTTATGCGTTAAAATGTACGCAATGTGACGGCGTGCAAGCCAAAGTTGCAAGGCCGTGGCCAGCGCCAAGGCGGCGAGAAAAATCAGGGTAAAAGTTTGCATGACGATCCGGTTAAATTCATAAGTTAAATTTGATAAATATGGGAAAACATTATGGCACAAGCGCCGGACAATAATCATCTGATCTGGATTGACATGGAAATGAGCGGCTTGTTCCCCGATACCGACCGTGTGTTGGAAGTGGCACTGGTAATAACAGATGCGGAATTGAATACAATCGCCGAGTCGCCGGCCTTGGTGGTGCATCAGGCGGATAGCGTGCTGGACGGGATGGACGATTGGAATAAATCCACCCACGGCCGTTCCGGCCTGATCGACAAAGTGCGCGCCTCCACCCTGACCGAAGCCGAAGCGGGCGCGCAGATGATCGCCTTTCTGGAGCCCTTGGTGGGCAAAGGCAAATCGCCGATGTGCGGCAACTCGATCTGCCAGGACCGGCGTTTTCTCGCGCGCCACATCCCCGATCTGGAAGCATATTTTCACTACCGCAACCTCGACGTATCCACCTTCAAGGAATTGGTGAAACGCTGGAAGCCGGAGATCGCGAACGGCGTGAACAAAGAAGGCAAGCACACCGCGCTCGCGGATATTTACGAATCAATCGAAGAGCTGAAGTATTACCGTGAGCATTTCATTAAAGTGTAAATCCTATGTCCGAAGATAATCCGCATCGCAGTTCCGGCAAGGTGATGCTGTGGATCGCCTGGCTGCTGATTTTGGGTGGCGGCTGGTGGGCGGCGCAGCGTTGGATGGATAATCAGTCGAATCCGAATCAGCGGGTGGCGGTCACCGGTAATGGGATGGTCGTGCTCGAGCGCAACCGTCAGGGCCACTATGTGGCGGATGGGGAGATCAACGGCAAGAAGGTCACCTTCATGCTGGACACCGGCGCGACTTCGGTGGCGTTATCGAGCCGGCTGGCGCGCGAGCTGGGCTTGAAGCGCGGCGCGGCGGTGCAAGTCAACACGGCCAATGGCGCGGCGCCGGCATTCGAGACGCGCCTCGGTTCGGTGTGCTTGGGCGCGATCGTGGTGCATGATGTGTCCGCAAATTTCTCAGACGGCATGATGGACGACACGGTTCTGCTGGGCATGAGCTTTCTCAAACACTTGGAATTTACCCAGCGAGAGAATCAGTTGATTCTTCGACCCCTCAGATAATATTCGCGCTGATTGGCGCTTTTGCCGGGCCTTGCCTATCATGATGGAATGAGCCTTGCAGATGACGGGGCAATGAATCTCCCGTTGTATAGCGTTCGAATAACAATGGTTTCTCAATAAATAGCCTCTCGATGGAGCAGAAATGAAATCCGGCAGCACCTACAGCATCGAAGTCACCCCCAAAATTCCGCGCAAGCTCGCGCGTCTGGAAGAGCTGGCCAACAACCTCTGGTATAGCTGGGACAAGCCCACGCGCACCTTGTTCGCGCGCCTGCATCCCGGTCTGTGGGGGGCGGTCGGCCATAACCCGCGCGTCTTTCTGCGCCGCATCGACGAGCAGCGCTTGGTGGATGCGGTGGACGATCAGGTTTTTCTCGCCACTTATAACCGCGTGCTGTCTTCTTACGATACTTATCACGGCGAGCCGATGCGCGCGGGCGGTCAAGAGCAGCTCAAGGAAAGCGATCTGGTCGCGTACTTTTGCTTCGAATTCGGCTTTCATGAAAGCTTCCCGATCTATTCCGGCGGCCTGGGCATTCTGGCGGGCGACCACTGCAAGGCGGCGAGCGATATGCGCTTGCCGTTCGTGGCGGTGGGCTTGTTATATCGCCAGGGCTATTTCACCCAAACCATCGATGCCGAAGGGCGGCAAATAGCCAATTACGCCGATTCCGATTTCGACGACTTGCCGATCAAGCCGGTGTTGCGCGACGACGGGAGCGAGTTGAATTTTCATCTGTCTCTGCTCGGCAGCCCGGTGACGGTGAAAGTGTGGGAAGCGACCATCGGTCACGTGCGGATTTTTTTGCTCGACACCGATTTGGAGGAAAACACGCTGGAAGACCGCGACATCGTGCATCAGCTCTATGGCGGCGATCGCAATATGCGCATCCGGCAGGAGATCATCCTCGGCGTGGGCGGGGCGCGCGCGCTGCACGAGATGGGACTCAAGCCCACGGTATGGCATATCAACGAAGGCCATGCCGCATTCCTGGTGCTGGAGCGGATCCGCATGCTGCGCGGCCAGGGCCTGGATTTCGCCGGCGCCCTGGAGGCGGTCGCGGTGAATACCGTTTTCACCACGCACACGCCGGTGCCGGCCGGCCACGATCACTTCTCCGAAAGCATGATCGAGACTTACTTCCATGACATGCTGCCGGAGCTGGGCCTCACGCACGAGGAATTCATGGCGCTCGGGCGCAAGGATGGCGGGCCGGATTTCAATATGACCGGGCTGGCGCTGCGCGGCTCCCGTTCGCACAACGGCGTATCGCAAATTCACGGCGGCGTGTCGTCGCGCATTTGCGCCGATTTGTGGCCGCAGATCGATCCGGGCGAGAGCCCGATGAGCTATGTCACCAACGGCGTGCATGTGCCGACCTTTTTGGCGGTGGAGTGGTCCGACTTGTTCGACCAGTACCTGGGCTATGAATGGCGCCACCGCATGTCGGATGTGGAATATTGGTCAAAAATCGAAGCCATCCCCGACCACCTGTTTTGGAGCGTGCATCAAACGCTGAAGTCGCAAATGCTGCAATTGGTGCGCACGCGTTTGACCCAGCAGCATTTCCGCAACCATGGCTCGGAGGCGCATCTCGACCGCATGTTCAAGCTGGCGGACTCGGGCAATCCGAATGTGCTGACCATCGGCTTCGCGCGCCGCTTCGCCACCTACAAGCGCGCCGCCTTGTTGTTCGAAAACCTGGATTGGCTGCGCGAAATCATGTCCGATGCCGAGCGCCCGGTGTTGTTTGTTTTCGCCGGCAAGGCGCATCCGGCGGATCATCCGGGACAGGATTTGATCCGCCAGATCTACCACATCATGCACATGCCGGAATTCGTCGGCCGTGTCCTGATGACCGAAGGCTATGATTTGGGATTGGCGCGGCGCATGGTGTCGGGCGTGGACGTGTGGCTCAATACCCCGATGTATCCGCTGGAAGCGTCCGGCACCTCGGGCATGAAAGCCGGCATCAATGCCGTGATTAATCTTTCCGTGCTCGATGGCTGGTGGGGCGAGGGCTACGATGGCAAGAATGGCTGGGCGATCAAGCCCTCGCCGGAATATATGGATGACTACCGGCGCAACAAGGAAGACAGCCAAACCCTGTATGAGCTCCTGCAAGATCATGTGATCCCGCTCTACTACCAGCGCGACAAGATGGGTTATTCGCCGTCGTGGGTGAAGATGGCCAAGCACTCCATCGCATCGCTGCTGCCGCGCTTCAACGCCAGCCGCATGGTGGGCGAGTACGTGAGCCGCTTCTACCTGCCGGCGAGCAAGCGCGGCCGGCTCTATGCGCAAAAAGACCACGAGAATGCGCGCACCCTGGCGGTGTGGAAGACACGCGTGCGCGGCGCCTGGCCGGGGGTGCGCATGCAGCGGGTGGATACGCCGAAAAAGCGTATCCAGTTCGGCGACATGCTGGAATTCGAGATGGCGTTGAACTTGAACGGGCTGCTGCCGGAGGATGTGGTGGTGGAGATGCTGATCTCGCGCCCGAACAAAATCGAGAATAAGGACTTTCATCACTACCGCTTCGATTTCCGTGGCATCGACGCCAAGACCGGCGAGCACCGCTTCGCCATGGACCTCGCGCCGAATCTATGCGGCCGGCTCGACTACCGGATCCGCGTGTATCCGTCCCACCCCTTGCTGACGCATCCCTTGGAGATGGGCTTGATGGCTTGGTTGTAAAAGTAAAGGTAGGTTGGGTTGAGCATGGCTACTTCATCTTATGCTGCAAGTGAGCGATACAACTTCAGATACGCCTCGGCGCTGTTTTGCCATGAGAAATCGCGCTGCATGCCGGCGCTTTGCAGTTGCTGCCACAGCGGTGCGTCGCGGTAGAGCCTGACCGCGCGCCGTACCGCATCGGTACAGGCGTGGTGAGTCATTTCCCGGAATAAAAACCCCGTCGCATCGCCGGTGGCGATGTGAGTTGGCGTCGCATGTACGATGGTATCCGCCAGCCCGCCGGTGGCGTGCGCGACAGGCGGCGTGCCGTAACGCTGGCTGTACATTTGGTTGAGGCCGCACGGCTCATAGCGCGAGGGCATCAAAAACATATCTGCGCCGGCTTCCATGCGGTGCGATAAATCTTCCGCATAGCCGATGGTGACGGCGATGCGGCCTGGGTGCGCCCGGGCCAGATTCACGAAAGCCTGCTCGATGGCCGCATCGCCCGTGCCCAGCAGCGCGAATTGCACGCCCTCGCGTATCAGATCATGCATCACGCCCAGCACCAGGTCCGAGCCTTTTTGATAGGTGATGCGCGAGATGATCGCGACCAGCGGGGTTGGTGCCTCGACCGCTAATCCTAGCTCGTGTTGCAGGGCAGCTTTATTCTTCACCTTGTTGTTTAGGCGCTTGGCGCTATAACGATGCGGCAAGTGCGGGTCGTGTTGCGGGTCCCATTCCTTCGTATCGATGCCATTGATGATGCCGCTGAGCACCGAGCGCCGCTCATGCAGCAGCCCATGCATGCCGAACCCCAAGGCCTCCTGCTGGATATCCCGCGCATAGGTCGGGCTGACGGTGGTGATGCGGTCGGCGTAGAACACGCCGGCCTTAAGGAAAGAGAGATTGCCGTAATACTCCAAGCCCTGGATTTTGAAACTCTCCGCGGGCAAGTGCAGTGGTTTCACGCTCTCCGGGCCGAACACGCCCTGGTAGGCAAGGTTGTGGATGGTCATAATCGAAGGCGGCTTGCGGCCGGGCCAGAAACGCAAATAGGCAGGTGCTAACCCAGTCTGCCAATCGTTGCAATGAATCAGGTCCGGCTGCCAAGCGGTGGGGTTGCCGCTGCTGCCCAACCAAGCCGCGACATAGGACAACAGGCCGAAACGCAGGGCGTTATCCGGCCAATCTTTCCCTCCGGGCTGCTGATAGGGCCCCCCTTTCCGGTTAAAGAAGGCGTCATAGCGGACGATAAGAACAGGTACGGCGGTCTCGGGCAGCCGGGTTTCGAGGATTTCCACCGTGCCCGGCGCGAACGGATTGGGCAGTTGAGCGAATGGCGTGGCGTGCTTGCCCTGCTGTAATACGGCGGGGTAGCCGGGGAGGAGTATTTTCACGTCCACCCCCAGCGCATGCAGTGCGGCGGGCAGGGCGCCGGAAACATCCGCCAGCCCGCCGGTCTTGATCAGCGGGTGGGCTTCGGAAGTGGCAAAAAGAATTTTAGGGCTTGACGGTGTCATGGTTGCATTGCGCGGTGCTTGCGCTACTGTGTAAAGATGTTTTTCTGATTTAGCGGCTGATTATAGCAAGCGGCTTAGCAAGCAGGCAGGGCCGCCCGATGCATAGCAAAAGCAGGAAACAACAAAAGGAGAGTGTGATGAGAATCGGCATGATCGGATTGGGCCACATGGGCGGCAATATGGCGCGGCGCTTGCGGCGCGGCAATGTCGAAGTGGTCGCCTACAATCGCAGCTTCGATGTCACCGAAGCCTTGGCGCGGGAGACCGGCGCGACCGCGGTGCGCGAGATCAAAGACCTGGTCGCCGCCTTGCCCGCGCCGCGCAGTGTGTGGCTCATGCTCCCGGCGGGGCAGGCGACGGACGATGCCCTTGCTGAATTGATCGGCCTGTTGTCGCCCGGCGACTTGGTGGTGGATGGCGCGAACGCTTTTTACAAGGACGGCATGCGGCGCGAGAAAGAACTCCAAGCAAAGGGACTGCAATTCGTCGATGCCGGCGTCTCCGGCGGCATCTGGGGCTTGCAGAACGGCTACTGCATCATGTTCGGCGGCGAAAAAGCCGCAGCCGAACGCATCACGCCTTACATTCAAGTGCTGGCGCCGACCAAGGATACCGGCTGGCACCACTGCGGCCCGGCGGGCTCCGGCCACTTCACCAAGATGATTCACAACGGCATCGAGTACGGCATGATGCAGGCCTTCGGCGAAGGCTTCGCGCTCCTGAAATCCAAATCCGAATTCGATCTCGACATCGCCGCCATCGCCGAACTGTGGCGGCACTCCAGCGTGGTGCGTTCCTGGCTCTTGGATTTAACTGCTGACGCATTGGCCCAGGATCAGACGCTGGACAATATCGAGCCGTTTGTACCCGACTCGGGCGAGGGGCGCTGGACTGCGCTGGAATCGGTGGAGCAAGGCGTGCCGACGCCGGTGATGACGCTGTCGCTGATGATGCGCTTCGCCACCCAAGGCAAGAATGACTATCCCGCCAAGCTCATCGCCATGATGCGCAAGGGCTTCGGCGGCCATGCGGTGAAAGCGGGGGGCGGAAAATGAACAAAGCCCAAGCGACCAAAGCGGATCAAGCGCCATGCAGTTTCGTGATTTTCGGCTCCACCGGCAATCTGGCGCAGATCAAGCTGCTGCCCGCGCTGTATCACCTGGAGCGCGCGGGGCGTTTGCCGCCGGACATGAGCTTGTTCGCCTTTGGCCGCCGGCCATTCTCCGAGGACGATTGGCGCGGCTTCATGCTGGAGGCGCTGCAAAAGAAACTGAAGGACAAATTCCGGCAGGAAATTTTCGATAAGTTCGCGGCGCGCTTCACCTACGTGCAGGGCGAGCTGCACAAGCACGAGGATTACAACAAGCTTAAAGAGGCGCTGGCCACGCCCAAGATGGGCGCCTGCACCCATGTGGTGTTTTATCTTGCGATCAAGCCCGCCGAATTCGGCGCGGTGATCAACAACCTGGACAAGAGCGGCCTCAACAAGCCGCGCGGCCTGCATCGCATCGTGGTGGAAAAACCCTTCGGCGTCGATATCGAAAGCGCGGAAATGCTCAACGATGTGCTGCACCGCCACTTCGATGAGGATCAGGTGTATCGCATCGACCACTACCTGGGCAAGGAGACGGTGCAAAATCTGTTGGTGTTCCGCTTCGCCAACACCCTGATCGAACCGCTGTGGAACCGCAATTTCATCGATCACGTGCAAATTACCGTGGCGGAAGATGTCGGTATCGGCAAACGTGCGGACTATTACGAGCAATCCGGCGCCATGCGCGACATGCTGCAAAACCACCTGATGCAATTGCTCACCGTGGTGGCGATGGAGCCGCCGGCCAATATGGATGCCGATGCGGTGCAGGACGAAAAGGTGAAGGTGCTGCGCTCGATCCGGCCGATTTCCAAACGCACCGTGAACGCGCACGCATTCCGCGCGCAGTATGCGCAAGGCTTCGTCAACGGCGAGCAGGTGCCGGGCTATCAGGAGGAAGAAGGCGTCGAGCCGGGCTCGGTGACCGAAACCTTCGTCGCCGCCAAATTCTATATCGACAACTGGCGCTGGCGCGATGTGCCGTTTTACCTGCGCACCGGCAAGCGCCTGGCCAAGTCGATGTCGATGATCGCCATTCGTTTAAAGCATCCGCCGCAGCAGTTGTTCCGTGAAACGCCGCTGCAAACCATCGCGCCGAACTGGATCGTGCTATCGATTCAGCCCCAGGAAAGCATGCACATGGAAGTGCATGTCAAGCAGCCGGGGCTGGAGATGGATACCCGCGTCATCAAAATGAACGCGTTTTACCAGGACGAGGGCGGCGCCTCGCTCGACGCCTACGAGAACCTCATCCTCGACGTAATCGAGGGCGACCGCACGCTGTTCATCCGCTTCGACGAAGTGGAATGGGCTTGGCGCGTCGTTGATCCGATCATCAAATACTGGGCGATGGAGCGCGACTACATCCATACCTATGCCGCCGGTAGCTGGGGCCTGCATGAAGCGGGCCGTTTGTTCGACGGCGAGGATCAGGAGTGGCGGAACGAGGTTTAAAGTGAAACTCGCGAAGCGAGCCTGAGTCCCCCCCTTTGGAAAAGGGGGTTAGGGGGGATTTGAAGTGTCTGCACAACCTTTAAATCTTTAAATCCCCCTTGTTCCCCCTTTTCCAAAGGGGGAGACGCTAGCTCGAAGATGATTGCGCATTTGTGTAGATACCTAATCTGCTGGAGAGGGTGCAAACAAGTGGTTATTTGATCTACTTCGCCGCCACGAATTCCTTCAACCGCTCCACGAATACTTCCACTTCCTGCAACACGTCATCCAACTCGTCCGGCGCGTTGTCCGTCTGCCCCTGCTTGACCCTTTTCTCGAATGCTTGAATCTTGGGATGGGCGCGGTTGGCGGAGAAGGTGGAGAGCAGGCCTTTAAGCGTGTGCGCTTCGCGTTGCAGCAGCGGCTGATCAGCGTTGGCCAGGGCTTGCAGCAGTCGTTCGCGATTACCGTTCCAGCTTCCCAGGAAGATTGCGCCGAGTTGGCGCAGCAGCGCCAGATCATCGTTGAGCCTGGCGGCGGCGGCGCGCACATCGAAGATAGCCATGCCGGCGGCGCCGGATTCGGCGGGCGGCGGCGAGAAGCGGCCCAACACCTCGTCGATGGTTTGGAATAGCGCCTCTTTCGTGACCGGCTTCGCCACATAGCCGTCCATGCCCGCTTCCAGGCAGCGTTCGCGGTCGCCGGGCAGGGCGTTGGCGGTCATGGCGATGATGGGCAGATGGCCGCCGCTCGCCTGCTCCCGCGCACGGATGCGGCGCGTCGCTTCCAGGCCATCCATTTCCGGCATTTGCATGTCCATCAGAATCAGGTCGAACGCCTCGTTTTCCAGCGCGGCGAGCGCTTCGCCGCCATGATGGGCGAGATGCACCTGATGGCCATGCTTCGTCAATAGCGCGACCGCGAGCGCCTGGTTGACCGGATTGTCTTCGGCCAGCAGCACGCGCAACCGCTGCTTCATCTCATGCAGGCCGGTCGGCGCGGCGGTCTGCAGCGGGGTAATGGCCGGCGCCTCGGCCAAATTGAAGCGTGCGCTGAAATGAAAGGTGCTGCCCTGGCCCGGTTCGCTGTCCACGCCGATTTCTCCCCCCATGAGCCGAACGAGACGGCTGCAAATGGAGAGCCCTAAGCCGGTGCCGCCAAAGCGCCGGGTGATCGATGCATCGGCTTGAGAAAAGGCATCGAAAATCGCGCGCTGCATATCCTGGGGAATGCCGATGCCGGTATCGATGACCTCGAAGCGCAGCAGCGCCTCCGCGTCGTTGAGTTCGCCGGCCTGAACGCGCAGCGCAATGCCCCCCTGATGGGTGAACTTGATGGCGTTGCCGACCAGGTTGAAGATGATTTGCTTCAGCCGCGCCGGGTCACCGTGCAGATAGGGCGGCACATCCGGCGCGATATCGAGCGTCAGCTTGAGCCCTTTTTGCCCGGCGCGCAGGGACAGCAGCTTGATCGTGTCTTGCAGCGCGGTGGAGAGATTGAAGTCGATGGCCTCCAGGCCCAGTTTGCCGGCTTCGATTTTGGAGAAATCCAGAATGTCGTTGATGACGGTGAGCAGATGCTCGGAGGAGGATTGCACCAAACTCGGATATTCGCGCTGCTGCGGGTTGAGGCCGGTTTCGAGCGCGAGTTCGGTCATGCCGATGATGCCATTCATGGGGGTGCGGATTTCGTGGCTCATGTTGGCGAGGAATTCGCTCTTGGCGCGGCTGGCGGCTTCGGCGTTTTCCTTGGCGCGTTTGAGCTCGCTGATGTCGATGATGACGCCGATGATGCCGGCGATGGAGCCATCCGCGTCGGTGTAGACCGACTTGTGATACACCGTGTCAAACTCGCGCCCATCGGGTGTCACGGCATGCGACTCATAGACATGGGCGCCGCCGTCCCGGTACAGTTTTTCGTCGCTTTCCAGATGCTGTTGGACGATGCCGGCGGGGACCACTTCCGCCACGGTGCGCCCCAGCCACTGATCCGCTCTGATGCCCCAAAAAGTTTCATAGGCGCGGTTGAAGCCCAGGTAGCGTCCATCCAGGCCCTTGAAATAGAGCGGGGCGGGAATCGCCTGCATGAGGTCATGCATGAAATGGAGCTGGTCATTCAGACGCTTTGCGGAGGCGTCCACTTCGGCTTGCTGATTGGATAGCGCGATCGAGGCGCGGTTAAGGGCGTGTCCCAGCGCTTTAAGCTCGATGTTGCCCTGATAAACCGGGAGTTGTTTTCCGCGATTTGCGTTGATCTGTCCCGCGAAATCGGTGGCGGCATGCAGCGCCTTCATGCTGGCGCGCATCACCCACGAAAACAGCAAAATACCGGCAAAGATCGAGCCCAGCGCGAAGATCAGGTTGTCAATGATGATGTGCTGGGCCGCGGTGCGCATCTCATCGGTAGCGAGATTGATTTTAAGCCACCCCAGCGATCCGCCGCTGATGGGTTGCCAGATGGTCAATCGCGTGGCGTCAAGCCCCAGTTGAAAGGGCGAGCCGCGCGGCCGGCCGCCATAGGTCCAACTGAAGGAGACGCTGTTTGAGCCGGGCGCATCGACCTTGCTGTAATCGAATACTGCTTGCGGTGGTTTTCCGGGCGTGTGCGTGACCAGGGTCAGAATGTGATTCGTCTGGCCGCTGATTTGCATCGACTCGATGCCGGGATATTCCGCCGCCTGCAGTAAAAGGGTTTCCATGGCCGCGTAATCGCGCACCAATATTGCATGGGTGGCGCTTATCGCGACATTGTTGGCGATGGCGGCGAGCTTGAGCTGCAAGCCCTGGCGCTGGTAACTGATTTGTTCCGCCACGATATGGGCGGTATTGCCGGCAATGGCGAGCCCGAGCATCAGCGCGGCGAGCAGGGCAATCTGCCTGGGCCAGCTTCGTGGCCAGAAATAGTTTGGCAGACGTTGAATGAAAGGCGGCATCAGGAGTGCGCCTTATTTCGAGGCGGGGGCCGGTGTCGCATACCGTTCGAGATGGAGTTTTTCGAGCGCGGCGTAGTCGCGAGCGAAATCGGCGGCAACCGGTTTGCGCATTTGGATCGGGTTCAGCAAATTCTGGCCTTGCGGGTCGTCCGCCAACCGAATCAGGGCTTGCTGGATTTGGGCGCGAATGGATGCGGGTACGCGCGGGTGCGCGGCGATGGGGTGCGCCGGGGTGTCCGGCGTGGTGTAGATGATTCTGAGGTGAGCTTGTACCTGCCCGGGCTCTTTTTTGAGCGTGGCATGGATGCCGCCGCCCGCGGCGGCTTCCCCCAGCATGACGTGCCGGTAGGTATTCTGATGAGTGCCGACATAGAGCGGATGAATCGTGATTTTCTCTTTTTCGATCAGCAGCGCGCGCATATAAAGCGATGCGCCAAAAGCCGTGACGGAAGGGAAAGCCACTGACTTTCGGTTTAAATCCGAAATTTGTTGAATAGGACTATCGTTGCGCACGACGAGGATTCCCCGCAGCAACTGGTCTCCGTCGCGCACCAGCGGGAGATACCCTTGCGCGAGCTTTGCTTGCACCATGTGATAGGGATTCAAGAAAACAAAATCGGGAATGCCGTTTTTGAAATCGGCTTCAAAGCGCGCGGCATTGTCGTACAAGCGCAATTGAAACTGATGACCGGTCATTTTCCCCAACTGCGCCAGCAAGGGGGACCAATCACGACTGATATCGCTGGGCGCGAATTGCGGGACCACCGCCACAATGAAGCTTCCAGCGGCGGAAGCCGGCATGCTCCAACCGGCGGCGAAGGCGATGAATCCTAGAACGAGGAGGCGTCGTTGGCAACAAGTCATATTCGTTAGTGCGCTGTAAGCGGCAAGATTTGATTATGCTAATATCGGCTCGAATCGGCCCTTCCTTTAATTGGCATAAGCCGCGCCAATCGCGGGTTTTCGGCTCATTTAACCCTTTTTGACGGAGCGCTGCATGGTGCGTTGGCAATGGTTCGATAGCGATGCGGATGTCAGGCAGGCGGCTACCCGCTACATTGCAGCGGCAGCCAGAGAGGCGATTGCCGCGCGCGGCGCATTTCATCTGGTGCTCGCCGGCGGCGGCACGCCGCGCGCCGTGTATCAGACCCTGCCCGCGCTCAGCACAGACTGGACGAAATGGCACTTGTATTTTGGCGACGAGCGGATGCTCCCCGCCGAACATGCCGATCGCAACAGCAAAATGGCGCACGATGCGTGGCTGGCTCAGGCGCCGATTCCGCCGCATCAAATTCATCCGATGCCGACGGAGCTTGGCTTGAACGCCGCCGCCGCGGCCTATGCGGATTTGCTGCGCGGCGTGGGCGAATTCGATCTGGTCTTGCTGGGCTTGGGCGAGGACGGCCATACCGCGAGCCTTTTCCCCGGCCATGACTTGGGCGCGGGGGAAGATAGCCCGGATGTGCTGCAAGTGCGCGATGCGCCCAAGCCGCCCTTGGCGCGGCTCTCGCTCAGCGCCCAACGTTTGTCGCGCACGCGACAGGTTTTGTTTCTTGTCACCGGCGCGGGCAAACGAGAACCGGTCGCGCGCTGGAAAAACGGCGAAGCGATTCCCGCCGCGGCGATCAATTGCGATAACGGCGTCGATGTGCTGCTCGACGCCGCTGCGTGGACTTAAAGGCGCGGGCAAGGAATGAACGTAGCGCCGGCTTCCAGCCGGCATGCAAGCAGGATGCTTGCACTACAAAAAGCGTGTCACCAGGCCGCACTCAAGGTTGCGGCCAAGCGGAATGCGCACGCGATGCCCTGATCCGGGCGCGGTGCTCACCGTCACGCCTTCGATGTTTTCCATGCGCTCCAGTAATAAGGTTTGGTTGCCTTGCGGGTGCAAGATTTCCAAGCGATCCCCGACCTGAAAGCGATTTTTGACCACGATTTCCGCCAGGCCCGTCGCGGCGTCGTAGGTCACCACATCGCCCACATATTGGCTGCGCTTGGAATCGGAGTGCCCGCGCAAATAGTTTTGCTGCTCTTGGGTGTGATGGCGCTGGTAGAAACCGTCGGTGTAGCCGCGATTGGCCAAGCTTTCCAATTCGCCGAGCAAGCCGGGGTCGAAGGGGCGGCCGGCCACGGCGTCGTCGATCGCACGGCGATAGATTTGCGCGGTGCGCGCCACGTAATACAGCGATTTGGTGCGGCCCTCGATTTTGAGCGAATCGATGCCGATTTCCGCCAGCCGCGCCACATGCTCCACCGCGCGCAGGTCTTTGGAATTCATGATGTAAGTGCCGTGCTCGTCTTCCAGTATCGGCATCAACTCGCCGGGGCGCTGGCTTTCTTCGACCAGATACACTTGATCGGCCAGCGGGTGGCGCGGCTGGCTGCCGCAATCCGAGAGCCCGCTGGTTTCCATCGCGCCGCGAAAATCGAAATCGATTTTTTGAATACCGCTGCCTTCGTCCTCGACTGCCTCATGCACTTTGTAATCCCCGCGGCAGGAATTGGTGCACGTGCGCTGGGTCGGGTCGCGGTGAGTGAAATAGCCGGAGAGCAGACAGCGCCCGGAGTAGGCGATGCACAGCGCGCCATGCACGAAGACTTCCAGCTCGATGTCCGGGCAACTTTGGCGGATTTCCGCGATCTCGTCCAGCGACAATTCGCGCGACAGGATAATGCGCTTCAGCCCCAGCGCCTGCCAGAATTTCACCGTGGCGTAATTCACCGTGTTGGCCTGCACCGAGAGGTGAATGGGCATCTCCGGCCAAGTTTCGCGCACCATGGAGATCAGGCCGGGGTCGGCCATGATCAGCGCATCCGGTTGCAGCGCGATCACCGGTTCCATATCCGCCACATAGGTTTTGACCTTGGCGTTATGCGGCATCAGGTTGCTGGCGACGAAAAATTTCTTGCCCAGGGCATGGGCTTCGCCGATGCCGATGGCCAGCTCTTCCAAACGGAACTCGTTGTTGCGGGCGCGCAGGGAGTAGCGCGGCTGGCCGGCATACACCGCGTCCGCACCATAGGCAAAGGCATAGCGCATTTTTTCCAGGGTGCCGGCGGGGGAGAGGAGTTCGGGGGATTTCATATGATTTAACTGCGTTGAAACCACGAATAAACACGAATGAACACGAATAAAAAAGAAAAGCCTTGGGTTTGATTGGTGTTCATTCGTGTTAATTCGTGGTTAAAAAGGTTTTTGCATCATCGATGCGATGGAGAGCAAACAAGGTAAAATTATACGCCTATGTCCGCCCCGTCCTTTGTTCACCTGCGCCTGCACTCCGAATTCTCCATTGTCGATGGCATTGTGCGCATTGACGATGCAGTGAAGCGCGCGCGTGCGGACGGCATGCCGGCCTTGGCTTTGACCGATCTCTCCAACGCTTTTGCGCTGGTGAAATTCTACACAGGCGCGCGCAAACAGGGCGTGAAGCCGGTTATCGGCTGCGATGTGTGGATCACCAACGAATCCAATCGCGACCAGCCTTCGCGTTTGCTGTTGCTGTGCAAGAACCGCGAGGGTTACCACAATCTATGCGAGCTGCTGGCGCGCGCTTACCGCGAAAATCAGCACCGTGGCCACGCCGAGCTGAATAAGTCCTGGTTTGCCGGCCCCGGCGGGCGTGGCTTGATCGCGTTGTCCGGTGCGCAGTTGGGCGATGTCGGCCAGGCCTTGGCGCAACAAAATACTGAGCGCGCACGAGAGTTGGCGTATGAATGGGCGGCGCTGTTCCCTGGCCATTTTTATCTGGAAGTGCAGCGCACCGGCACGCCGCAAGCCGACGCGCATGTGCGCCAGGCCGCAGCACTTGCCGCCGAGCTCGGCCTGCCGGTGGTGGCGACGCACCCAATCCAATTCCTCGATCGCGACGACTTCAAAGCGCACGAGGCGCGGGTATGCATCTCTGAAGGATTCATGCTGGGCGATCCGCGCCGGCCGCGCCCCTTCACCGAGGAGCAATATTTCAAATCCCAGGCCGAGATGGCCGAGTTGTTCGCGGATATCCCGGAGGCGCTGGAAAACAGTGTCGAGATCGCCAAGCGTTGCAACCTCACGATTGAATTAGGCAAGCCGCAGCTCCCGCAATTCCCCACGCCGGACAATTTAAGCCTGGACGATTTCATGTTGGCCGAGGCGCAATCAGGTCTCGCGAAACGGCTGGAGCAACTGTTCCCCGATGCGAGCTTACGCGAACAAAAGCGGCCGGAGTACGAAGCGCGCTTGTTGTTCGAAACCAAGACCATTATCCAGATGGGCTTCCCCGGTTACTTTTTGATCGTGGCCGACTTCATCAACTGGGCCAAGCATAACGGCGTACCGGTCGGCCCGGGGCGGGGTTCCGGCGCGGGTTCGCTGGTGGCGTATAGCTTGGGCATTACCGATCTCGATCCGCTGCGCTACGACTTGCTGTTCGAGCGTTTCTTGAATCCGGAGCGGGTGTCGATGCCGGACTTCGACGTGGATTTTTGCCAGGATGGGCGCGAGCGCGTGATCGAATATGTGCGCAAGCGCTATGGCGCGGATTCGGTGTCGCAGATCGCCACCTTCGGCACCATGGCGGCGAAGGCGGTGGTGCGCGATGTGGGGCGGGTGCTGGATCTACCCTACAACTTCGTGGATCAATTGGCGAAATTGATTCCTTTCGAACTCGGCATGACGCTGGAGAAAGCCAAAACCCAGGAACCGCAAATCCTGGAGCGCATCGAAAAGGAAGAAGAAGTCGCCGAGCTGTGGGCGCTGGGCGAAAAGCTCGAAGGCATGGCGCGCAACGTCGGCATGCACGCGGGCGGCGTGTTGATCGCGCCGGGCAAGATCACCGATTTCTGCCCCACTTATAACGCCCAGGGTTCGGAGTCGGTGGTGAGCCAGTTCGATAAGGACGATGTCGAATTGGCGGGCTTGGTGAAATTCGACTTTTTGGGTTTGCGCACGCTCACCGTTATCGATTGGGCGGTGGCTTCGATCAGGAAGCAGGAAGCGGGAAGCGGGGAGCAGGAACCCTTCAGTATCGAATCCATCCCGCTCGACGACGCCGCCAGTTTCAAGCTGCTCAAAGCCTGCAACACCACCGCCGTATTCCAGTTGGAATCGCGTGGCATGAAAGACCTGATCCGGCGTCTGCAACCGGATAATTTCGAGGACATCATCGCGCTGGTGGCGCTGTTCCGTCCGGGTCCTTTACAGTCGGGCATGGTGGATGACTTCATCAACCGTAAACATGGCCGGGCGCGCGTGGATTACATGCATCCGGATCTGACGGATGTGCTGAAGCCCACCTACGGCGTGATCGTGTATCAAGAGCAAGTGATGCAGATCGCGCAGACCCTGGGCGGCTATACGCTCGGCTCCGCCGATTTGCTGCGCCGCGCCATGGGTAAGAAAAAAGCCGAAGAGATGGCGAAGCATCGCTCCATCTTCGTCGAAGGCGCGGTGGCGCGCGGCGTGAACGAGAAGCTCGCCACGGATTTGTTCAATTTGATGGAGAAATTCGCCGAGTACGGCTTCAATAAATCGCACTCGGCGGCCTATGCGCTGGTCGCGTATCAAACCGCCTATTTGAAGGCGCATTATCCGGCGGCTTTCATGGCGGCCACGCTCACGGCGGATATGGGCGACACCGACAAGGTGTTCATTCTTTACGACGATTGCCTGCAAAACGCTATCGAATTGCTCGCGCCGGATGTGAATCAAAGCGAACATCGTTTCATCCCATTGAACGACAAACAAATTCGCTATGGCTTAGGCGCGATCAAAGGCACGGGCGAAGCCGCGATCAATTCGATTGTCCAAGCGCGGCAGCAGGATGGCCCCTTCAAGGATTTATTCGATTTTACCCGGCGCATCGACAAGCGCGTGGTGAATCGGCGCGTGATCGAGGCGCTGATCTGCGCCGGAGCGTTCGATTCCGTCTTTGACCATCGCGCCAGTCTGATGGCCTCGGTGGGCCATGCGCTCGAAGCGGCTGAGCAGGCGGCTTCCAATGCCAATCAGGCGAGCCTGTTCGGCGCGCTGGATGAATCCGCCGCGCAAGACAATCAATTGGTCGAGGTAGCGCGCTGGCCGGAAAAAGAATTGCTGATGTTTGAAAAGAAAAGCCTCGGCTTTTATTTCAGCGGCCATCCCTACGATGCCTATGCGCCGGATATCGCGGGCTTTGTGAAAACCAAGCTGGGAAAATTAGCGCCACAGCACGATAAGCAACTGATCGCCGGCATTATCTATTCAATGCGCACCCAGATGACGCGGCGTGGCAAGATGGCGTTCGTGGCGCTGGACGACGGCGAGGCGCAAATCGAAGTCGCGATTTTCAACGAAGTGTATGAGCGCTACCGCGCGATTCTGCAAGAAGACCAGTTGCTGGTGGTCGAGGGCAAGATCAGCAAGGATGATTATTCCGGCGGCCTGCGTGTCTCGGCCGATGCCTTGTACGATCTTTCCGCCGCGCGCACCAAATTCGCCAAGGGCATGCGCCTGATGATGAACGGCCAAGCCAATGCGGTGAAGCTGAAGGAAATGCTGGCGCCCTATCGGCAGGAAAGTGATAACGGCTGTCTGGTGACGGTGAGTTATATCAATCAGGACGCGCGCTGTGAAATGACCTTGGGCGAGGGCTGGCGCGTGCAATTGCATGAAAATCTCCTCGGCTCGCTGCGCGGCTGGCTATCGACGGAAAACGTGGCAATTCAGTACTAAAAGCAGGTTTTTGCATCCCCTCTTTATTATCTTGTTGATTTTGCAAAGATAATAATTCCTAAAGTTTCTTTCGCGGCTTCCGTTAATCAAATCAACAGTGTCAACGTTTATCTCTGGATTGCTGGTTTTAGCAGTTCGGTACTGTCTCCTCCATCCTCCTCCTTTGGTGGATATTCAGCGCGGTCTTAACCACCGCGCTTTTTTTGCCCAAAATTCCCCAGGCCTTTATCATCTGGCCGCATGAAAACGCCACTCATCATCGATCAGGCATTGCTTGACCGTATCTCCCTCCAGGCCAAGGAATCGCGGCGCAAGCGCAAGAATTTCAACTTTCACGCATCGGAAAACGATCTATCCCATCGTCTGCTCAATGCGATAGAACCGGGCACCTATATCCCGCCGCATCGGCATATGGATCCGAATAAGGATGAATCGATGGTGATGGTGCGCGGGAAAATGGGCGCGGTATTTTTCGACGCTGCCGGAAACATCACGCAGACGGCGGTGCTCAGCGCGGGCGGGCCGGTCGGGGCAATCAATATCCCCCGCGGCACTTTTCATAGCCTGGTTGCACTGATGTCGGATACGGTGTTTTTCGAAGCGAAAGCCGGGCCGTATGCCTTGCTCACTGCGGAAGAACGCGCGCCATGGGCGCCCCAAGAGGGCGAGGCAGGAGCTGCTGCGTATTTAGCTCAGCTTGAAAAGCTATTTGCTTAAGCGTTCGGTAGCCGTTCGAATCCGGAAAAATCGCCATCTCCCACGGAAACTTCCATGTTTTCAACCCGGGCCGCTGCTGGCCCGCGCTTGGCCCAGGTGATTAGGGCTTCAACTTGAGCGGCCTCGCCTTGCAGCATGGCTTCCAATGAACCGTCGCGCCGGTTGCGCACCCAGCCGCTCACGCCCAGCCTGGCGGCTTCGCGGCACATTGATTCGCGGAAAAATACTCCTTGTACGCGGCCGCTGAGCCGCAGATGCTTGGTTG
Organism: Hydrogenophilales bacterium; assembly: GCA_016235775.1. Taxonomy (GTDB): domain Bacteria; phylum Pseudomonadota; class Gammaproteobacteria; order Burkholderiales; family Thiobacteraceae; genus RBG-16-58-11. The sequence continues at coordinate 27,871 of JACRIU010000086.1, read as the reverse complement.
TTCGCATGGCTAATCCGTCAGGAACTTTGGAGTACCTTATCTACCTAAGCATCAAGTAGCAAAAGACTATTTACAAAATTGGAATAACTGTTCATTGTTATGTCATGTTTCGCACGGCGGCCAAGCCGAATACGGGACAGACACTAAACCAATAGTAGAAGGAGACAACACAATGGTAACAAGCATTAAATCACTCGCGATCGTGGGTGTGGCGGCAGGGTTGCTGGGTTTGGGCGGTTGCGCCTCGACTGGCGGCGCTTCTGCAAAAGCCACCGATCCGATCAAAACCGTTTATCACATCAACGACAGCGCCGTGGCTGGGGTGGCGATGAACAACGTCAAAAATCATCTGAATGCCGACCCAGGCGCGAAAATTACCTTGGTGACCCATGGCAAGGGTATTGATTTCCTGTTGGATGGCGCGGCAGACAAGAACGGCAACCCCTACAACATCAACGTCGAAGAATTGATGGCGAAGGGCGTGGATTTCCGCGTGTGCAACAACACCCTGGTTTCGCGCAAGATCGATCCCAAGACCGTGTTGCCTGGCGCCAAGATTGTTCCTTCCGGCGTGGCGGAGTTGGGCAAACTCCAAAGTGGCCAAGGCTACGTTTATATCAAACCCTAATGATTAGATAAGGAGACAGCAATGACTAAATTCGCAAAATGGACGGTTGCTTTGGTTGCCCTGTTGGGCGTGAGCGGCTTGGCCTTGGCGGAAACCAAGGCCGTGTATCACATCAACGACAGCGCCGTGGCCGGTATCGCGATGAACAACATCAAAAACCACTTGAGCGCGGATGCCGACGCCAAGATCATTGTCGTGACGCATGGTAAAGGCATCGATTTTCTGCTGGACGGCGCGGCAGACGCTAAGGGCAATCCCTACAATATCAATGTGGAAGATTTGCAGGCCAAGGGCGTGGAGTTCCGCGTGTGCAACAACACCTTGGTGGGGCGCAAGATCGATCCGAAGACCGTGTTGCCGGGCGCCAAGATCGTTCCTTCCGGCGTAGCGGAGCTCGCCAAAGTGCAAGCCAAAGAAGGCTATGTGTACGTCAAGCCTTAATCGGCTCGCGTTCCGGTAAAGAAAAGAGGCGGTCGCAAGACCGCCTCTTTTTTTCCGCGCGCCGTTCGTGAACGGGCGCTACTTCACCCGCATGCCGGGTTGCGCGCCGCTGTCCGGCGCAAGCAAGTAAATACCGCCACCGTCGCCGGCGGCAAGCACCATGCCTTCGGACAGGCCGAATTTCATTTTGCGCGGGGCGAGGTTGGCGACCATGACGGTGAGCCGGCCGATCAGGTCTTCCGGTTGGTAGGCGGATTTGATGCCGGCGAACACGGTGCGCGTTTCCAGGCCGATATCCAGCGTGAGTTTCAGCAGCTTTTCCGCGCCTTCGACCTGTTCGGCATTGACGATTTTGGCGATGCGTAAATCGATTTTTCCAAAATCATCGATGGAAATGGTTTCGGAAATGGGTTGGTGGTGGGCTTGCGCTTCAGCATGGCGAGTGGGCGAGTGGGCGACCGGCTGAAGGCTTTGCTTGTTCGCCTCGGTGAGCGCGGTGATTTGTTTGGGATCGATGCGCGCCATGAGGTGCTGATAGGGTTGAATCGCATGCCCCAGCAGCATCGAGCTCGCATCCGCCCAGGTAAGCGGCGGGATAGCGAGGAATGTTTCGGTCAGGCTGGCTACCTGTGGCAGCACCGGCTTGAGATAGATGGTCAGCAAGCGGAATAGGTTCAGGCTGACCGTGCAAACTTCATGCAGCTCGGCGCCCGCGCTCGGATCCTTCGCCATCTCCCAGGGTTTTTTCGCATCCACATATTGGTTCACGACATCGGCGAGCGCCATGATCTCGCGCAGCGCCTTGCCATATTCGCGCGCTTCATACAAATCGGCTAATTCGGGCGCGGTTGCGGCCAAGCGCAAAACCAAATCGGTGTCGCCAATCCGGTTCGCCAATTTGCCGTCGAAACGCTTGGTGATAAACCCGGCGGCGCGGCTGGCGATGTTTACATACTTCCCGATCAAGTCGCTGTTCACGCGCGCGGTGAAGTCCTCCAGGTTGAGGTCGATGTCCTCCAGCGTGCCATTGAGTTTGGCGGCATAGTAGTAGCGCAGCCATTCCGGATTGAGTCCCTGCGCAAGATAGCTTTCGGCCGTGATGAAGGTGCCGCGCGACTTGGACATTTTTTGCCCATCGACGGTCAAGAAGCCATGGGCGAATATTTTAGTCGGGGTGCGATAACCGGCGAACGATAGCATTGCCGGCCAGAACAGCGCATGGAAGTAGAGAATATCCTTGCCGATGAAGTGATACAGCTCGGTGTCCGAACCTTCATTCCAATAGGCATCGAAATCCAGGCCGAGTTTTGCGCACCGGTGCTTGAAGCTCGCCATGTAGCCGACCGGCGCGTCGAGCCAGACATAAAAATATTTGCCCGGCGCATCGGGAATCTCGAATCCGAAGTAAGGCGCATCGCGCGAGATATCCCAGCTTTGCAGGCCGCCCGAGAGCCACTCATCCATTTTATTCGCCGCTTCGTCCTGCAAGTGGCCGGCGCGGGTCCAGGCTTTCAAGAAATCGGCGCACTCGCCCAGTTTGAAGAAGTAATGTTCGGAGGATTTTTTGACCGGCGCAGCGCCCGAGACAGCGGAGTGGGGGTTGATCAAATCGGTCGGGGCATAGGTGGCGCCGCAGGCCTCGCACGAATCGCCATACTGGTCTTTGGCGCGGCACTTGGGGCATTCACCCTTGATGAAGCGGTCCGGCAAAAACATCTGCTTTTCCGGGTCGTACAATTGCTCGATGGTGCGCGCTTCGATCAGGCCCCGATCGCGCAGCCGGCGATAGATGCCTTGCGCCAGCTCGCGGTTTTCGTCCGAGTTGGTCGAGTAGTAGTTGTCGAATGCGATATGGAACCCGCTGAAATCGCGCAGATGTTCGCCGTGCATGCGTTCGATCAATTGCTCCGGCGTGATCTGTTCTTTTTCCGCGCGCAGCATGATCGGCGTGCCGTGCGTGTCGTCGGCGCACACGTAATGACAGGCATGGCCGCGCATTTTTTGGAAGCGCACCCAGATGTCGGTTTGGATGTACTCCACCAAGTGGCCGAGATGGATGCTGCCGTTGGCGTAGGGCAGGGCGGAGGTAACCAGGATGTTGCGCGTCATGATGGGGGAGCCGGGATCGGAGAAGGGCGTATTTTAGCGGCCTTGGCAGGGGCGTGCACCTGGCATGAGGTGTTAACTGCCTTGGCCTTGAAATTCCAAGGGTTATTCTCGTTTTTCGGCGCCAAAAAAATCCACGCCGATGGACAAAAACATTTAAAATCGGCGTTTTTCCGAATTAGCCGGTTTCCCCAGAATTCCTAGGAGTAGCAAGTAATGTCGATTTCCGAGTTGCAAGTACAGACCGCATTGAAAGAAGCGGTCGATCCGAATATGCAGAAGGACTTCGTGAGCGCGAAGACCGTGCGCAATATCAAGATTGATGGCAATAACGTATCGCTGGACGTGGTGCTGCCTTATCCGGCGAAAAGCGTGATTGCCGAGATCAAGCAGCAGGTTGAAGCCAAGCTCAAGACCATTCCCGGCATGGGCAATGTGAATGCGGCAGTCTCGTCCAAAATTCTGTCGCATGCGGTGCAGCGCGGCGTGAAGCCGGTGCCGGGCGTGCGCAACATCATCGCCGTCGCGTCGGGCAAGGGCGGCGTGGGCAAGTCCACCACCGCCGTGAATCTGGCCCTGGCGCTGGCGGCCGAAGGCGCCCGCGTCGGCATACTCGATGCCGACATCTACGGCCCGTCGCAGCCGATGATGCTGGGGATTACCGGCAAGCCGGAATCGGAAGACGGGCAAAACCTGGAACCGATGCTGGGCCATGGCCTGCAAGCGATGTCGATCGGCTTCCTGATCGATGTGGAAACGCCGATGGTGTGGCGCGGCCCGATGGTGACCCAGGCGCTTGAGCAGTTGCTCAACAACACCAAATGGCACGATCTGGACTATTTGGTAGTGGATCTGCCGCCGGGCACCGGCGACATTCAATTGACCTTGGCGCAGCGCGTGCCGGTGACGGGTGCGGTGATCGTGACCACGCCGCAGGACATCGCGCTGATCGACGCGCGCAAGGGCCTCAAGATGTTCCAGAAGGTGAATATCCCTATTCTGGGCATCGTCGAAAACATGAGCCTGCACATTTGCTCCAACTGCGGGCATGAAGAGCGCATTTTCGGCGAGGGCGGCGGCGAGCGCATGGGTAAAGATTACGATATCGAAATGCTGGGCGCGCTGCCGCTGGATATGGCCATTCGCCAGCAAGTGGACTCGGGCAAACCCACCGTGGTGGCCGACCCGGAGGGCCGCGTGGCGCAAATCTATAAACAAATCGCGCGCCGTGTGGCGGTGAAGATCGGCGACTTGGCGCAGGACCATTCGGCCAAGTTCCCGAGCATTGTGATTCAGAATACTTAAAACTTTTCTGCCGCAGAGGGCACGGAGATCACAGAGAAGGCACACCAAGTTTCTCCATGTGCGCGGCGCGTTTTATACCTTTTTAACCACGAATGCACACGAAGTAAAAACAGGGTTGGTAGTGCCCGGCCGGCCGCCACCTTGTGGCCGTTTTGTTGGAATCTTTGGTTAATTCGTGGGTATTCGTGTTCATTCGTGGTTCCAAAAGTTGTAACTTCATAGCACGGGCATTTTCTTAGGAGCAGCCATGCGTTTTCGTTTCCCCGTATTCATCATCGACGAGGACTTTCGCACCGAGAACGCGAGCGGCTTCGGCGTGCGCGCGCTGGCCAAGGCGATCGAAGACGAAGGCATGGAAGTGCTGGGCGTCACCAGCTACGGCGACTTGTCTTCCTTCGCGCAACAGCAGTCGCGCGCTTCGGCGTTTATTTTGTCGATCGACGATGAAGAGCTGTCCGGCACGCCTGAGCAGGCGCAGCAGGCCTTGGCGAACCTGCGCGCGTTCGTGGAGGAAATCCGATTCCGCAATGCCGAGATTCCGATTTTTCTGCACGGCGAGACGCGCACCGCGCGCCATATTCCGAATGACATTCTGCGCGAGCTGAACGGCTTCATTCACATGCTGGAGGACACGCCGGAATTCCTGGCGCGCTATATCGGGCGCGAAGCCAAGGCGTATCTCGATTCCATCGTGCCGCCGTTTTTCCGCGCGCTGACGCATTACGCGGCGGATGGCTCCTACTCCTGGCATTGCCCTGGGCATTCAGGCGGCGTCGCGTTTTTGAAAAGCCCGATTGGGCAGATGTTCCACCAGTTTTTCGGCGAGAATCTGCTCAGAGCCGACGTGTGCAATTCGGTGGAAGAGCTGGGGCAGATCCTCGACCATACCGGTCCGGTGGCCGCCTCGGAGCATAACGCGGCGCGCATATTCAATTGCGACCACTTGTTCTTCGTCACCAACGGCACCTCGGCTTCGAACAAGATGGTGTGGCATGCGACGGTGGCGCCCAACGATATCGTGCTGGTGGACCGCAATTGCCATAAATCGATCCTGCACGCCATCATCATGTGCGGCGCGATTCCGGTGTTCCTCACCCCCACGCGCAACCACTACGGCATTATCGGCCCGATTTCGCTCGACGAATTCCGGCCCGAGAATATCCAGAAAAAAATTGCCGCGCACCCCTTCGCCAAGGACATCAAAACCAAGCCGCGCATCCTCACCATCACCCAGAGTACCTACGATGGCATCGTGTACAACGTGGACACGATCAAGGATTTGCTCGGCAGCTATATTGATACCCTGCATTTTGATGAAGCTTGGCTGCCGCACGCGACCTTCCACGATTTCTACAAAGGCATGCACGCTATCGGCAAGGACCGGCCGCGTTCCAAGGATGCCTTGGTGTTCTCCACCCAGTCCACACACAAGATGCTCGCGGGGCTATCGCAGGCTTCGCAAATCCTGGTGCAGGATTCACAGAACCGCAAGCTCGATTACCATAGTTTCAATGAAGCGTATTTGATGCACACCTCGACTTCGCCGCAGTACGCAATTATCGCCTCGTGCGACGTGGCGGCGGCGATGATGGAGCCGCCCGGCGGCACCGCGCTGGTGGAAGAGTCGATTCTGGAAGCGCTGGATTTTCGCCGCGCCATGCGCAAGGTGGATGAAGAGTTCGGCGAATCCTGGTGGTTCAAGGTGTGGGGGCCGGAGCATCTGGCGGAAGAAGGCATCGGCGAGCGCGACGACTGGGTGTTGCGCGACAACGAGCGCTGGCATGGATTCGGCAATCTGGCCTCGGGTTTCAACATGCTCGATCCGATCAAGGCCACGGTCATCACCCCCGGCCTGGACGTGGAGGGCGACTTCGCCGAGTGGGGCATCCCCGCCGCGATCGTCACCAAGTATCTCGCCGAGCACGGCGTGATCGTGGAGAAGACCGGGCTCTATTCCTTCTTCATCATGTTCACCATCGGCATCACCAAGGGGCGCTGGAACACCCTGCTCACTGCCTTGCAGCAATTCAAGGCGGATTGTGACGAGAACCAGCCGCTGTGGCGCGTGCTGCCCGAGTTTGTGACCAAGTATCCGCGTTACGAGAAAATCGGTTTCAAAGAACTATGCGAGCAAATTCATGCGCTGTACAAAGTGAACGATGTGGCGCGCCTGACCACCGAGATGTATCTGTCGGAGATGGCGCCGGCGATGAAACCGGCCGACGCCTTCTCGAAAATGGCGCACCGCGAAATCGAGCGAGTCGAGATCGACGATTTGGAAGGGCGCATCACCAGCGTGCTGTTGACGCCTTACCCGCCGGGCATTCCACTGTTGATCCCCGGTGAGCGTTTCAATAGCACCATCGTGCGCTATCTCAAATTCGCTCGCGTATTCAACGAGCGCTTCCCCGGCTTCGAGACCGATATTCACGGGCTGGTCACGGAGGAAGCGGACGGCCGCAAGCGCTACTTCGTGGATTGTGTGGCCTGATAACCGCTACCGGGTGGGCGCAACACACCGCATTCCAGCTTTAAGTGTTGCATCTAAGCCATTGCAATAATTAAAAAAACCTTGCAAAGGGGCTTTTTTTGGTTTTTACTAGGCGATAATAATTCCAGCCGCGTCAAAAAATGGCCTGCTGGATAAAATAAGCCTTTGTGAACAATAAGTAAGCTAAAGGGTGCGAAGCGGATGCCGATAACAATAAGCATGAAGCAGATCATTACGCCATTTTTTGCGCTATTTTTCGCCATGTCGATTGCGCAGGCAGAGTGCCTGCAAGTGCTTAACGCAGATCGCCTCGACTTCGGCGTCAAAACGGGTTTGCAGGAATACGACTGCAAGCCGGTCGATCCCATCGCGGACAAAGTCAAGCAATTCGATCCTTCCATCCTCCACGCCAAAGGGGATCCCGATCTGCGTTCCGCCATGGCGCTGATCCTGGACGAAAAAACCGGCGAAATCATCTACGCCAAAAACGCCGAAGCGCGCACCCCGATCGCTTCCATTACCAAGCTGATGACGGCCATGGTGACCTTGGATGCGCGGCTAGCGCTGGATGAAAAAATCACACTCACCAATGACGATATCGATCGCGTCAAAGGCACCCACTCGCGGCTCAAGATCGGCGCTCAGCTTACGCGGCGCGAATTGCTGCAACTCGCGCTGATGTCATCGGAAAATCGTGCTGCGGCTGCGCTGGCGCGCACCTACCCCGGCGGTAACGAGGCGTTTATTGCGGCGATGAATCGCAAAGCATCACGGCTCGGCATGGCGAGCACCCGATTCGCCGATTCGACCGGCCTGCGCAGCGAGAACCAATCCACCGCCGAAGATTTGGCGCGCATGGTGCGCGCCGCGCACACCTATCCGATCATCACCGAATTGACCACCGCAACTTCTTACGACCTGCAAATGCCCATCTACAAACGGGCGCGGGCCTTGGCGCAAAAGAAACTCGCTAACCGAAAGCACGCCACGCGCACCTTGGCTTTCCACAATGTCGCTTTCCGTAATACCAATAAACTGGTGAGCGATAAGGATTGGCAAATCGGCGTGTCTAAAACCGGCTACATATCCGAAGCGGGTCACTGTCTCGTCATGCAAGCCACCATCGCCAACCAGCAACTCATCATCGTGCTGCTCGATTCCGACGGCAAATACACGCGCATCGGCGATGCGGTGCGTATCAAGCGCTGGCTGGAAAGCAGCCTCAAACCCGCCAAGCGCGTCAGTTAAATCGCGCGCCTCCCGGCTTAGCCGCCTGTTTCGCATCAGACGATGCGGTGGTGCTCGGCAATCAATAGCTGATAAATATAGCTTTGCAGCAAGATCATTTCCGCGCTGCCCAAGTCTTCGAACTCGACCCCATGCACGTAAACCGCACTGCCCTCGCGGGCAGGGGTAGGGTGTTCCACGCTTTGAATCCGCGCTTTCAAGTTCAGGTGCGCCTCATAGTCATTGGGGTTGATGCGAAACGCGAAGCTCAATTGCAGGTGTTGCCCTTTTTGCCCGAGCATCTTGTCCGATTCCACATGCGCGCCGCTGATGCTGAGATCGGTGATCTCCACCCCCTGCGGCAATCCTTGCGCATTCACCGCTTTGGCTTTGGCCGCCAAGCGGAGGCTGACGCGCAGCGCTTTACGAATTTCCGCGCATTGGATCGTGCCCGGAAAAGCGAGATGAAGGTAATGCGCGGGGCTGGTGCACACGCGGATCACCGGCACGACGAATGCAAACGCTTTCGTTCCGGAGAACACCCGCATCGCCATGAGCGCCTCATCCGCGATCGGGAGCGGCAACCCGTCCACGATCGGCGTTTTGACCAGCAGGCTTTGGTTGCGCAGGTAGCCGATCAGGCTGGTGAAGTAGCGCGTCTTGTCGGCCGAGTCGATGCGCTCCAACTCGATGCGCTCGCCGATTTGCAGATTCATCTCGTCGAAATCGCAGATGGCGACTTGCAGGCCGGGTTTTTCGGGAAACAAAGGTCGTTGGGGCATCACACATCCTCTCGGGCCGGATAAAGCATCCCGCAATAAAGTCCGTTTTTCAATTTAAGACCGAGATCGGCCGGAAGACAAGCAAGGACATGCAAAAATGGCGCCCCGAACACGAATCGAACGTGTGACCTACCCCTTAGGAGGGGGTTGCTCTATCCACTGAGCTACCGGGGCGTAAGGCCAGGTATTTTAGCCGAAATCCGCCTCTAAGCTTTGGGCGGTGCTGCAACGCTTTCTCAAATCATCGTGCCGTTCCCATGGCTTAGGTACGGGCTTGAAGCGCCGGCCACACCCTAGCGCAATCGCTGCGAGCAAAAAGCATGCAAGATAAAGGGTTGCATGAAATGAAAATCGCAACGGCTTGTCGCGATGCGGATTATGGCCGGCCGGGCCGCGCGCGTTCTCGCCATGTGAAATTACGAGTGAAATTGAGCATTGATATTTTAATCGAGAGGCATAACAATGAGCGCTCGTCACTAAAATAAATCAAACCTAAAAAACATGACCCGATTCACACCAACCGAACTCGATCAATTCGCCTCTCAACTTGATCGCGCCTATGCCGCGCTCCTCGATCAAGTGCGGCAAGAACTTGCCGCTTCCGACGAGCAGCATTTTCAAGACCTCGCCGGGCGCGTGCATGATCAAGGCGAAGAGTCGGTGGCCGACATGCTCGCCGATCTGGGCGCCGCCATGATCGATCGGCATATTCAAGAAATGCGCGATATCGAGGCGGCCAAACGGCGCATCAAAGACGGCGCTTACGGCGCTTGCGCCGATTGCGGCGCGGACATCGGCCTGGCGCGGTTAAAAGCCTATCCCACTGCCCGGCGCTGCATCGACTGCCAGGGCGTTCACGAAAAACAGTTTGCCCAAGCGGGCCATCCGAGCCTGTAGGCGGCGCGGCATAATGAGCGAAGGGACGAGATAAGCCGCATGGTGGACGAGTTGCTGGCGCTGAAGTGGGTGAAGCTGGGGGTGGTGGTCGCCATCACCCTGGCCCTGCTGTGGATGAGTCATCGCCAGCCCGCCATTGCCCGCCACCGAGGCTGGGTCATGATTATTATCGGTCTGGTGATCGTCGGTTTCGGCGATGCGCTGAATATTTACACCACCACGCCGGCAGTTCAAGCCTTGGCCAGCGCCTATGTGTTGGATCTGGTGCGCTACAGTGCCTGGACCTTGGGGAATGTGCTGCTTGCGGTCGGCTTCTGGCATTGGCTGCCGCTGGTGGTCGCGATCAAGGAGGCGAAAGAAGAATTAAAGCAGGCGAACGAATTGCTCGAATCCCAAGTCGTCCAGCGCACCGCCGAACTGAAATCCGCCAACAACAAGCTGCACCACGATTTGGAAGAGCGCAAGCGGGTCGAGCAAAGCATTCGCCATATGGCGCACCACGACGCGCTCACCGGCCTGCCCAATCGCGCGCTGTTCCGCGACCGCTTGACCCACGCCATGGCGCAAGCCGACCGCTATCATCAAAAGCTGGCGGTGATGTTCCTCGATCTGGATCGCTTCAAAGCCATCAACGACACCCTCGGTCACAATGTCGGCGATCAATTGCTGAAAATCGCCGCTGAGCGGCTGCGCAGTTGCGTGCGTGATTGCGACACCGTGGCGCGTTTGGGCGGCGACGAATTCACCGTGGTGGTCGAAGACATCATCGAGGATCACGACGCGGCGGCGGTGGCGCAGAAGATTCTCGATACCCTGTCGCAGCCATTCAACCTCTATGGACACGAGGTCTTCATCAGCGTGAGCGTGGGCGTCACGCTTTATCCCAGCGACGACGAAAACGCCGACAACCTGCTGCGCAACGCCGATTCCGCCATGTATCGCGCCAAGGAATTCGGGCGCAACAATTTCCAGTTCTATGTCGCCGATATGAACGTCAAGGCGCGCGAACGCCTGATGCTGGAAAGCTCGCTGCGGCGCGCCTTGGATCGCGACGAATTCATGTTGTACTACCAGCCGCGGGTGGATTTGTTGTCGGGGCGGGTCATCGGCGCCGAAGCCCTGCTGCGCTGGCGCCATCCGGAAATGGGCTTGGTGCCGCCCTCCGAATTCATACCGATTTTGGATGAAACCGGCATGATCATCCCCGTGGGCGATTGGGCCCTGCGCGAGGCCTGCCGGCAAAACCGCGATTGGCAGGATAGGGGGCTGCCGCCGATCCGCGTGGCGGTCAATCTATCCGTGCGCCAGTTCATTCAAAAGGATTTGGCGGACACCGTCATCCGTGCATTGGATGACGCCGGCCTTTCCGCCGAGCATCTGGAGCTGGAAATCACCGAGGATTTGCTGCTCGAACACAACCAGACCAACATCAACACGCTCGCCCGGCTCAAGCATTTGGGCATCCATATTTCCATCGACGACTTCGGCACCGGCTATTCTTCCTTGTCTTATCTCAAGCGGCTGCCGATCGACACGCTCAAGATCGATCAGTCGTTCGTGCGCGACATCGGCACCGACCCCGACAACAAGGCCATCGCCTCCGCCATCATCGCCATGGCCAGCAGCCTGCGCATGAATGTGCTGGCGGAAGGCGTCGAGACCGATGAACAGCTCGCGTTTTTGCGCGCTCAAGGCTGCAACGAAATTCAAGGCTTCTCCTTCAGCCACCCGCTCCCGGCGGAGGAATTCGAGCAACTGCTGCGCGATGGACGGCAGATGCGTCTGCTGCAAGGCCTCTCCGGCTACTACGTCAATACCGTCAACAGCCCTCCGCTGACGCACTAAGCCAGCAGCCAAGGGTCACAGCCAAGGCTCCACAGCCAAAGGTCTTGCATTGCAACATTTTCCGGGCTGGGAAGCCAGCTGCCAGCGCTATACCGTAAGCAGGTCGTCGCGGAGAAAAATTTTACTTCTGAATTGTCTACTTGGCGGGGAAGCTTACGACTCGTGTTGGGCCGGGCCATCATCAGCGCGTCGATTTCCTTCAGCGCCGCGCGATACGCGGTTCTGGTTTTGATCGGTTTGATTTCCGCACCCCATACCATGTCAGCGTCTCTTGCCACCCCAATGCGCCTACGTTGCTGCTTGCCTTGGCTTGTATTTGAAAACAGCCCGGATGATGCCGTGGTCGTTGGTGCCATCGACCTTGTGATTGTCGAAATTGAGGTGATCGTTGTTCACCGCCATGCCATCGAATAGCCAAATCCGCTTCCGGCTGTTGTCGTAGAACTCCTGGCTGACAAGGATATGATCGAGCGATTCGCGGATATCCTGATGGACGTGGGTGTAATAAACGTCACGCGTGTCGCGGTATTCCTGCAGGGTTTGCGCGGTATAGAGCGCGACATCGCTACCGCCCAGCGAGTCGGCGGCCAAGTATTGCGGTTGCTCGGTCAGGATATTCTGCGTGTTGCTGTGTTGGCCATCATTGATGTCGCCGAGCACGATCACGGGGGTATCGCTATCCTTCATCTGCTCCGTTAATAAGAAGCGTAGCGCGGCGGCTTCTGCCGTGCGGCGAATGGTCGAGAGCGCGGCGCCCAGCGCGGTGGCATGCTTGCCATAGCGGGTCTTGTCGGCCTTGAACCAAGGCTCCGTTTGCACTTTGGCCGGGCCTTTTGACTTGAAGTGGCATACATAGACATGGACATTCGCGACATTGGTGCGCGGCTTGATCGTGAAATGCAGCACCGGCCTGGAAAAGCCGCGAATGTTCACATCGATCGCGGGCGTCTGCGGATCGTCGCCGCTGGTTTGGAGTACGAACTTGTCCGGAAATTGGCTGATCCATTCTGGTTCGCCGCTGAGCAAACCCTTGCGCACAATCGCCGCGCAGACAATTTTCCCGCCATTGGCATCGGGTGGCGTCAGCAGGTCGTATTCATCCGTTATGCCCGCTGCGTTGAGCGCCTTGCTGAGCGAGGCGGCGTGCCACAATTCCTGGAACCCGAAAACGTCTGATTTCAGCACCGTCAGTTGCCGCGCGACCCAGGCTATCTTGAGATCGTACTCGGCCTGACTCCAGCCATTCTTGTCAGTATAAATTGCCAGGCCGGGTGCGTTGAGGTTGTACAGGTTGAACGTCGCGATACTGAGTTCTTTAAGGTTCATCGTCGATCCTCCGGTTTGTTGCGCCCGAGTGTATCAGTTGTATATGACGCAATGGTATGGGTATGTCTACAGTCGAAATATCGCGATGGCAAAATAAGCGAAATGCCGGTTTTGGCCAGACATTTTTACTTGCGATGACATGGATTCAACATAGTCAATGGATGACGCTTTGCAAGCGCCATGTCGAGCTAACCGAGCGTTTTTTTGCGAAAGAAAGTTACTTAGCTACAGTCTAGAGAGGTGAAGGCGGCTAGGCGTTTCCTGTTGCCACGTGAAGTAGTTAAACCCAGCGCCGAACGCGCGCTTTATATCGAATGTATTCATCGCCGAAACAATCAAGCAAGGCTTGTTCTTCATGCCGGATAAAACGCACCGTGACGATCCACACGAATAAGGGCGGCGCCAGGAAAGATATCAAGCTACCCAAATAAATGCTCACACCCAGCAGCAAGATGAGCATGCCGAGATACATCGGGTTTCGGCTGACGCGATACAGCCCTTCCTGGGCCAGATAGATCGCGTTGCCGCGCGGGTCGATCGTGGTTTGATTCGACCGAAACCACCAGGCCGGCCACAGATTCATCGACACACCGGCAGCAATCAACACAAAACCAAGCGAATTAAATGGTGGGTGAATCAGTAGCGGCCGCGGCAAGGCGTAGTGCAAGGCCGCCATCGTCAGGATGAGCAGCAGCGTGAGCAGCGGCGGGTAGATTTTGATGCGGCTCATCCTGCCGCAGTGATGGCGGTTTGATGCCGTTGCTTGAGCCACACCATGAAGAGAAAGGTGGTGACAGCACCCATGGCTACCGCTAATTGCGCGCCAAAGGAATCCGCGACCGAGGCAACGAGCAGGCTGCCGATGGGCATGGCGCCCAGCCCCGTCATGGAGATCAGCGCCAGCACGCGGCCGCGCACGGCCAGCGGCACGGTGAGCTGGATGCGCGTGTTGAGCGAGATGGCGCCGTAGGTGAAGCCAAAACCCGCCGCCGTGAGGAGGGGGAGGGCAAGCGCGATGTTGGCCGTGCTGGCGAATGCGGCGATCAGCAAGGCGGCGATGCTGAATGAAATGAGCGCTGCGCGGGGCAGATCATGCACGGGGCGGCGCAGCGCGATGGTGAAGCTGGCCGCGAGCGAGCCCAAGCCGGAGGCGGCGAATAAAAAGCCATAGTAGGACGCATCGCCCGCGAAGACTTCTTTGGCAAAATACGGCAGCAACATAATGTAGGGCGAGGAGAGCAAACCCACGCAAAAGAAGGCAAGCAAGAGCGTGCGTGTCTCGGCGTGGCCCGCGGCGTAGGCGAAGCCTTGCAGCAAGCCTGGCTGATGCGCGCTGTGTGCTTCGCGTGAAGGGCGCATCCGGGCGAGAATGAATAGCAGCGGCAGACTCGCCAAGCCATTCAGCAAAAAACATACCCATTCGTTCGCCAGCGCCAACACCATGCCGGCCAAGGCCGGGCCGGCGAAGCGCGAGACATGGAAGGCGATCGCGTTCAGCGCCACCGCCTTCGGCATCAGGGCGCGATCGCCCACGATGCGCTGCACCAACGCGGGCCGCGGGCCGGCATCGAGCGCGCTGATGAGGCCGATGCCCAGCGCGCAGGGCAGCAGCAGGGAGATCGTCATCAGGCCAGATGCGTGCAAAGCCGCCATGCTCAGCGCGAGCAGGGAAAAAGACCCTTGGGTCAGCATGACCAGTTTGCGCTCGTCGAAACGGTCGGCCAGCCAGCCGCCGATGGGGCCCAACACCAGATAAGGCAGCATGGTGAGCGCGGCCACCACGCCCAGGATGGTGACCGAGCCGGTGAGGGAATAGGCCAGCCACGTCACCGCCACGCCTTGCGCCTTATTGCCGAGCAGAAAGGCGGCTTGGCCGGTAAACCACCAGCGGTAGTCGCGGTTTTTCAAAATGGAAAAGGCGGTTTGATCCATGCTTGAAGTATACCGAATTCGCCTATTTTTAACGCCTTATGACCATTGTTTAAGCATTTGAATTAAAGCTTTAATCCACATTGAATGGGAGGGAATCCGGATTAAAGAAAGCGAGCCGGCAAGCCGTAATAGCTAAGAAGGTGTAGATCGAATACCGCGCCTCGCCAACAAACCCGATACTGCGAAATTGATCCATGCTAAAAAAAATTCCGATTAAGCAATTGCGCCTCGGCATGTTCATTCAGGAACTAGGCGGGCGTTGGATGGATCATCCATTCTGGCGTTCCTCGTTCAAGCTCGACAAGCCGGAGGATTTTCAGGCGCTGTTGCAAAGCGGCCTGCCTGAATTGGTGATCGATACCGGCAAGGGGCTGGATGTCGAATCAGCGCCGGCGCCCGTGGCGCAAGCCGTCCCACCCGCGCCGAAGGAAATTCCGCCGCCCGTTCCGCGCATGTCGTATGAACAAGAGATCGAGCAAGCGAAACAGATCCAGGGCAAGGCCAAGCGTGTGGTAACGAATTTATTCAACCAGGCGCGCATGGGGAAAGCGATCGAGATCAGCGTGGTCGCGCCCTTGGTGGATGAGATCAACCATTCGATCGAGCGCAACGCGGGCGCGCTGCTCAGCATCGTGCGCCTGAAAACCGTGGACGATTACACCTATCTGCATTCGGTGGCGGTGTGCGCGCTGATGATTTCGCTCGGGCAACGGCTGGGGCTGAAAGGCGAAGAGTTGCGGCAAGTGGGCATGGGCGGCTTGCTGCACGATTTGGGCAAGATGGGCGTGCCGCTGGAAATTCTGAATAAGCCGGGCAAACTCACCGACGAGGAATTCACCATCATCAAAAGCCATCCGATACAGGGGTGGGAAATTTTAAACAGCGCGCGGATGAACGATGCGATTCCGCTCGATGTGTGCTTGCATCATCATGAAAAGATGGATGGCAGCGGCTACCCCGAGCGCTTATCCGGCGCGGACATTACCTTGCATGCGCGCATGGGCGCGGTGTGCGATGTGTACGATGCGGTGACCTCCGACCGGTCTTACAAGCGGGGATGGGAGCCGGCGGAAGCGATCAAGCGCATGGCGGAATTTCGCAACGGCCATTTTGACGAGACCGTGTTCCAGGCGTTTGTAAAGACGATAGGGATTTTCCCCGCCGGCTCGCTGGTGCGCTTGCAATCCGGGCGGCTTGCGGTGGTAACCGATCAGTCGGAGAAAAGTTTATTGACCCCCAAGGTCAAGGTGTTCTTTTCCATCAAATCAAAGGGCCCGATCCAGATGGAAGTGATCGACCTGAGCCACTCGCACGATAGCATCGACGGGCTGGAGGATGTCGCGGCGTGGGGTTTCGATTTGAAAAAAGTGATGGGGTTTTAACTTGCCAGATGCCGCAATTGACGCGCTGCCTGGTTCGCCGATTTGGTCTTTTCCGTTTTATCCGCGCCGGATATTCCCCGTTTGAGAAAGGCCGGTGCGCCCCGCGCGCCGCTGCCGGCGTAATCCCGCGCCAGGGCATGCGTGGCCTCCTCGTTCGAACATCCCATGATGGCGACTAAACCCGCATGCACCAAGTCGTACAAGCGATCGAGTGCGATCCGGTGCGTTTGCCGGGTTTCGGCATAGAGCCAATCGCTAAGCGAGA
The DNA here is from genome assembly GCA_016235775.1 of Hydrogenophilales bacterium. GTDB lineage: Bacteria > Pseudomonadota > Gammaproteobacteria > Burkholderiales > Thiobacteraceae > RBG-16-58-11. Next base: position 11,244 of record JACRIU010000086.1, on the reverse strand, counting down.
GAAAGCGCGTGAACGGTGCATCGCCCAGGATCAGCGGCAGCGCCGAGGGAAACCGCCCGGAATTCGCGATCATGTCCCAATAGCGCGCGAAGCGGGTCAGGCGCTGCATGGCGGGGAAGTCGATACAGCCGGTGGCGAGGATGTTGTAGGGCGGATACGGGCTATAGCGCATGCCGTAAGCTTCCGTATGGCGCGCGATGGGCGCGCCGCGCAGGCGCTTCAAAATACCGATTTGTATCTCATGCGGATTCAACCCAATCAGTTTGTCGAAGCCCGCGCCAAAACTCGCCATATCCTCGCCCGGCAGGCCGAAGATCAAATCGACATGGAGGTGCGCGTTTGAGTGCGCGCGCAGCCAGCGCAGATTATCCACGGCACGGGCGTCGTCATGGCGGCGGCTGATGCGGGCTTGCACCTCGGGATTGAAGGTTTGAATGCCCGCCTCCAATTGCAGCGTGCCGGGAGGAAAGCGCGCGATGAGCGCCTTGAGCGTGTCCGGCAGGTGATCGGGGATAACTTCGAAGTGCACAAACAGCTTGTCGTCCAAGCGCGCCAGAAAAAATTCCAAGATGCGCGCGCTTGCCTTGATGTTGAGATTAAACGTGCGGTCAACGAATTTAAAAGTGCGCGCGCCTCGTGCATGGAGCCGGGCCATTTCGGCCAGGAACAAATCCAGATCAAACGGCCACGCGGTCTTATCCAGCGCGGATAAACAAAACTCGCACTTGAACGGGCAGCCGCGCGAGGCTTCCACATACAAAAAGCGGTGTGCGATATCGTCATCGTTGTAGAGCCGGTAGGGCAGCTTGATGCCGGACAGCGGCGGCTGTTCGCCGGCGATGATTTTTTGCGCGGGCCGCTCGCCCGCGAGCAGTTGCCGGCACAGTGCGGCGAAGCTGATATCACCCCAGCCCGTAATCACATAATCGGCCAGTTGGACGATTGCTTGTTCCCCGCACTCGTGGCTCACCTCCGGCCCGCCCAGCACCACGATCACTTCGGGTACGACGCGCTTCAGCATCGCGACGACTTGGGTGATCTCCTGCACGTTCCAGATATAGACGCCGAAGCCCACGACCGCCGGATTCTCCGCCAACAGCGCCTCGACGATATCCGCCGGCTTGTGCTGCAAGATGAATTCCATGATCCGCGCTTGAGATTCAAGCTCGCCCAGATTCGCCACGAGATAGCGCAAGCCGAGCGCGGCATGGAAATAGCGTGCGTTGAGGGTGGTGAGGAGGATGTCGGCCATGGTGTGATACTTGAACAGAGGCCGTTATTTTACGCGTCCAGGCAGCGCAGCAGCCGGATTTTCCTTGCGCTTGAATCGGCAGGCAGGACGCCGTGCCGCAGGCGCAGAGCACGCAGCCATCGTCTGGCTCCGGTTTCAGGAACGGGTGGCGCTTTGCGACAAGGTATCGATCAAGGGACAGCGCATGGCTTTGTCCTCGATGGTGCAGGCCGCCACGAGATCGGAAAGCGCGTGGCGCATCGCCTGCAGGTCGCGCAGTTTGGCGTCGATCACGGCCAATTTCGCCGCTGCGATTTCCCGGGTTTCGGCGCAGTGGGCGCCGTCTTCCAATTTCAACAAATTCCTTACCTCTTCCAGCGTGAAGCCCAGGGCCTGTGCGCGCTTGATGAAGCGCAGCCGCTTCAACTCTCGTTCTCCATAGTGCCGGATCGCGCCACGGCGCCGCTCGGGCGTGGGCAGGAGCGCTTCGCGTTGGTAGTAGCGGATGGCTTCCACCGTGACACCTACGGCGGACGCGAGTTGCCCGATGGTCATTTCAATTCCGGGTGATTCGATTTTGCCTTTGCGCATTTTTTCTTCCGGGGGGTATTGACTCCGTACTCGGCTACGGATTTAAGGTTACGCCATCGCTCATTTCTTGGAAAGGAAAGCACGATGTCGAAATGTAAATCCGAATCCGCCGTTCTCGCCGCGGGCGGCCTGACAGCCATTCTGGCGTCGGTTTGTTGTTTGGGGCCGTTGGTGCTGGTCATGCTTGGCCTGGGCGGCGCCTGGGTGGCCAACTTGCAAGTGCTGGAGCCCTACCGCCCGCTGTTTATCGGCCTTGCCTTCGTTTTCCTGGTATTGGCTTACCGCAAGATTTGGCGCCCCGCGACCGCGTGCGAAGCGGGGAAGGTGTGCGCCGCGCCCCAGGCAAACCGGGCATACAAAATGCTGTTCTCGGCCGTCGCGCTGCTGGTGCTGATCGCGCTGGGGTCCCCCTATGCCGCCCATTTTTTTTATTAGGAAATTAGTCATGAAAAAAATTGTTTCGTTCCTTGTCGTCCCTTTTATAGGTCTGGTGTTGTTTTCCTCCTCGGCGCTCGCGGTGGTGCAAACCGTGACCTTTAGCGTGCCGGGCATGTACTGCGCCGTCTGCCCGATCACCGTGAAAAAGGCCTTGCAGAAAGTGGCGGGCGTCACCAAGGTGGATGTTTCGTTTGAGAAGAAGGAAGCCGTGGTGACCTTCGACGACGCCAAGGCCAGCGTCAATAAATTGCTGGACGCGACCTTCGAGGCGGGCTATCCGGCCGAGATCAAGAGAGGAAACGCCAAGTGAGCAACTATGTGTTGCGCGTGACGGGGATGACTTGCGATCACTGCGCGTCATCTATCGAGAAAGTTCTGCGCGGCATAAGCGGCGTGCGGAAGGCGGAAGTCTCCTATGCCGAGGGCAAGGCGCGGGTCGAGGCCCATGGCGCCGTCCAGGTTCAGGATATCGTGGCCGGCATCAAGGCGAATGGGTATGACGCGGCTGTTCTGGAGAGCGAGGCGGTCGCAAATGCGCCCGGTTCAAGCCTGCGCGTGGCGGTGATCGGCAGCGGCGGCGCGGCCTTCGCCGCCGCCATCAGAGCGGCGGAAGGCGGCGCCCAGGTGACGCTGATCGAGCGTGGCGTCACCGGCGGCACCTGCGTGAACGTGGGCTGCGTGCCCTCCAAGATCATGATCCGCGCCGCGCATATCGCCCACCTGCGCGCGAGCAGCCCGTTCGATGCGGGTGTGGAGCCCGGCATGCCGCGCGTAGACCGCAAGGCGCTGCTGGAACAGCAGCAGGGCCGCGTCGACGAACTGCGCCATGCAAAATACGAGGGCATTCTCGAAAGCAATCCGAACATCAGCCTGGTGCGCGGCTTCGCCCGCTTCAAGGATGCGCGCACGCTGTCGGTGGATTTGGCCGAGGGCGGCAGCCGCGACATCGCATTCGACCGCGTGCTCATCGCCAGCGGCGCCTCGCCCAATATTCCCGATGTGCCGGGCCTGGCCGGCACGCCTTTCTGGACTTCCACCGAAGCGCTGATCGCGGAAGAAATGCCTCGGCACCTGCTCGTGTATGGCGGCTCGGTGGTGGCGCTGGAACTGGCCCAGGCCTATCGCAGGCTGGGCAGCCAAGTCACGCTGATTGCGCGTTCCGGTTTATTGTCGCAGGAAGACCCGCTGGCCGGGCAGACGCTCGCCGCTACGCTTGAGGAAGAGGGCATGCGCGTGCTGGCCGGGCAGACGCTGCAAAGCGTGAAGCATGTCGATGGTGTTTTCACCCTCGATCTTGGCGCGGAATCGGTCAGCGGCGAGCGTCTGCTGGTGGCGGCCGGGCGTCGCCCGAATACCGCCGGCATGGCGCTCGAAGCCATTGGTATCAAGCTGAATGCGGCTGGCGCGATCGCCGTGGATGATCGCTTGCGCACCTCGGTGGAAAATATTTTTGCCGCGGGGGATTGCACCACCAACCCCGCCTTCGTATACGTGGCGGCAGCGGCCGGCACGCGCGCGGCAGTCAATATGCTGGGCGGCGACGAGGCGTTGGATCTTTCCGTGGTGCCGGCGGTGGTGTTCACCGATCCGCAGGTGGCAACCGTCGGTCTCTCCGAAACAGAAGCCGCGGGTAAGGGCTACCAGGTCGAAACCCGCACGCTTACGCTCGACAACGTACCGCGCTCGCTCGCCAATTTCGATACGCGCGGCTTCATCAAAATGGTGGCGGAAAAAGACTCTGGACGCTTGCTGGGCGTGCAGGCGGTGGCGGCGGAGGCGGGCGAACTGATTCAGTCGGCGGTGCTCGCGATCCGTGCGCGCATGACAGTGAAAGAACTGGCGACCCAGTTCTTTCCCTACCTCACCATGGTCGAAGGCTTGAAGCTATGCGCCCAGACTTTCAGCAAGGATGTGAAACAGCTTTCTTGCTGCGCGGGCTGACGTATGTAGCGCAAGCATCCTGCTTGCATGCCGGCTGGAAGCCGGCGCTGCGGAAGCTATTTCACGATGATTTTGCCCACCATGCCGGCTTCGAAATGGCCGGGCAGCAGACAAGCGTAGTAGAACTCGCCGGCGCGAGTGAATTGCCAGCCCATCTCGCCGGATTTCCCCGGCGCGACGTGCGCCATATAGGGCTCGTCGTGCTCCATGCCGGGAAATTTTTTCATCGCCGCGCCGTGCTCTTTCAGTTCGGCCATCGTGCCGAGCACCATTTCGTGCATGATCTTGCCTTGGTTCTTGATGATGAATTTGACGGTTTCGCCGCGCTTGACGCTGATCTCGGCGGGCGTGAAGCGCATCGCATCGCTCATCTCCACCGTCATGGTGCGCGTGGCGCGCCGGGGATCGGCGGCCTTGCCGAATGCTTTGTCCTCCGCCTTGGCATACTCGATCGCGGGTTTTTGCTCATGCGTTTCATTGCCATGCGCCAATGCGGCGCTTGCGGCGAAAGCGAGGGGGAGGAGTAAGTATGGTTTGGTTTTCATAATGTGTCCTTGATGAGAGAGGTTGATCAATGTCCGCCATGGCCGCTGGGTTTGCGGACTTTCAGTTCGCTGCCGTCGGCCTTGGGCGCCTTGGCCCGTTTGGGTTCCGGCATGTCGCCGGCCCACTCATAAGCCACCGTGCCTTTCGGGTGCTTGTACCAGCCTGGGTCTTTGTAGTCGCCGGGCTTGATGTTGTCGTGCACCTTCACCACGCTGAACATGCCGCCCATTTCCACGCCGCCGAACGGCCCCTGCCCGGTCATCATGGGCAGGGTGTTCTCCGGCAGCGGCATTTCCATTTCGCCCATCTCCGCCATGCCGGTGCTGCCCATGGTCATGTATTCCGGCACCAGTTGATTGATTTTCTTGGCCACGCCGCGCTGATCGACGCCGATCAGATTGGGCGTGTCATGCCCCATGGCGTTCATGGTGTGGTGCGATTTGTGGCAGTGGATGGCCCAGTCACCGGGATTGACGGCGTCGAACTCGAAGGCGCGCATCTGCCCCACGGCGCTATCCACGGTGACTTCCGGCCAGCGCGCCTGTTTGGGCACCCAGCCGCCGTCGGTGCAGGTCACCTCGAAATCATAGCCGTGCATGTGGATCGGGTGGTTGGTCATGGTGAGGTTGCCGAAGCGGATGCGCACCCGGTCGCCTGTGCGCACCACGAAGGGATCGATGCCCGGACACACCCGGCTGTTCCAGGTCCACATATTGAAGTCCAGCATGGTGGCGGGCTTGGGCGTGTAGCTGCCGGGGTCGATGTCGTAGGAAGTCATGAGGAAGACGAAGTCCCGATCCACGCGCATGAAGTTGGGGTTCTTCGGATGCACCACCAGGAAGCCGTGCATGCCCATGGCCAGTTGCACCATCTCGTCGGCATGCGGGTGGTACATGAAGGTGCCGGATTTTTTCATCTCGAATTCATAGACGAAAGTCTTGCCCGGCTGGATCGTCGGCTGCGTCAAACCGCCCACGCCATCCATGCCGCAGGGCAGCAGGATGCCGTGCCAGTGCACGGCGGTATGCTCGGGCAACTTGTTGGTGACGAAGATGCGTACCTTGTCGCCTTCAACGCATTCGATGGTCGGGCCGGGGCTGGAGCCGTTGTAGCCCCACATATTGACCTTCATGCCGGGCGCGAATTCGCGCAGCACCGGCTCGGCCACCAGGTGGAATTCCTTCCAGCCATTTTTCATGCGCCAGGGCGCGCTCCAGCCGTTGAGCGTGACCACCGGGTTGTAGGGGCGCCCGCTGGCGGGTTTGAGCGGCGGCTGGGTGGCGGGGTCGGTGAAGATCATCGCCTCCGGTACCGCCGCCACCGCGGCCTTGCTCACCACGCCTGCGCCCAACAAAGCAGCGCCGGAGCTGCGGATAAAATCTCGACGTGTAACCATTTTTTTTTCCTTTGCTTAGTGCCCGCCGCCGGTAGCGGCGGGCAGGGAGGGTGATTGGCCGACTGCGCGCAGCATGCCGCCGCCGGGGCCGGAGAGCGCGCCCTGCAAGCCGGTCTCGGCGAGCCAATAATCGCGCAGCGCTTCGATGTAGCCGTTCACACTCATGACTTGCTCGCGCGCATCGGCGATCAATTCGAATACGCCGATCAGCATGCCGTTATAGCGCAGCAATTGTTCGTCGGAAATTTTCTTGCGCAAGGGCACGATTTCATCCCGATAGTGCCGGGCGAGATCGAAGGCGGTGCGATAGGACTGATACGCCTCGCGCGCTTCGGAGCGGGCATTGATCGCCGTTTCGGCGGTGCGATTCACGGCTTGCCTATAAGCGGCCTCGGCCCGCGCGATTTTCGCGTCACCCCAGTCGAAGATCGGAATTTGGATATCGATCTCGTATCCGGTTTGGCGCGGCGCTTCATTCGAAGTGTTGTGCTGGTAACCGAGATCCAGCACATTGACGAAGCGCGTGGCCTTGCTGAGACCGATCGATTGCGCCATGCCCGCCACTTCCTGCTTGGCCATCTGTAGATCGAGCCGGCTTTGCAGCGCCGTTGCTTCCACCTCGGTGCGTTCTATCGCCTTGGCTGGCAGTTCCGGCAGGCGCTCCGGTAGTTTGAAGCCGAGGTCGCTGCCCCATAACCCCATCAAGCGCGTCAGCCGCTCGCGTTCCGCGATGACGGTTTGCTTCGCGCGCGCCAATTGGCTGGTGGATTCGGCATAGAACAACTGCTCGCGCATTTGCGCGAGTTTGCTCCAATTGCCGACTTGCGCCATGCGTTGCGCCAGTTCGGCGCTGGTTTCGGCGGCGATTTTCACTTGCTCCAAATACGCCAAGGATTCTTGCGCGGCAACGGCGCTGAAATACGCACGCCGGGTTTCCGCCGCCAGCTTGAGCACATCGCCTGCCGCGCCGAGCTGCGCTTGCTCGAAGCGGCGCGACTCGATTTCGGTTTTGAGCGGGATGGCGAATAGTCCCAGGATATCGAGCGTGAAGGTGCGTTCGAGTTCGATTTCCGTGCCGCGCTTTAAACGCGCGAAGCTGAAGCCGGGATTGCGCAGCCGGCCGGCTTGCACTAAATCCGCTTCGGCGATTTGCAATTCCGCCAAGCTGGCTTTGAGGCCGGGATTGTTGAGCAGCGCGATTTGCACCGCATCGTCGGCGGAGAGCGGCTTGGCCAAAAGCGCGCGCACTTGGCTCGTGGCCGGGCTATCCGCTGGACGCGGCACTTGCACGTTCGTGCCGAGGCGAGATTGGGCCTCGCCCTCGACGCGCTTGAAGCCGCCATCCGCCGAAAAGCTGGCGCAGCCGCTGAGCGTGAGCGTGACGAATGCGGCCACCAGTCGCTTCGGTCGCGGTATGGGTCGATGGATTGGAATGGTCATGGCGCCTCCTTATTTTTGGAAACCCGTTATGACTAAGCTGCCGCCGCTCTTTTCCAGCGTGACGCCGACCTCATCGCCCACCTTGATTTGCGAGAGCAGTTTCGGGTCTTGCACGCGGAACACCATGGTCATTCCCGGCATGTCGAATTTGGGAATCGGGCCATGCTTGAGCTTCACTTTGCCGTCAGCGGCGTTGATGGATTCGATGCGCCCGCGCGTATCGCTGGCCGTGGCGGGCGCGCTAACGGCTTGCGCCAGTTGGGTTGGCGTATCGGCAAAATCCCCGTCCGCCGTGAATAAATTCTTCCAAGGCAGTGCTGGCGTGTCTTGCTGCGCGCGGTAATCGGAAAACGCGCTTTCATAGCGCAGCGGCGGCGTCGCCGCTGCGGGGTCGGTGGCTTGGGCGTAAGCGTTGGCGGTGAACAGCGCGCCGAGCAGCACGGCGCCCGTGGCAAAGCGTTTAATCGTATCCATGGAGACTCCTTTAATCGCGTTGATCGTTGACGGAGATGCCGCCAATCGATATAGGAATACAGGCGCTACCCCGTCCGCGATACAGGCAGCGGAGGGCTAAGCGGTAATATTTGCGTTAAACGAGAACGAGCGGAGGTGGATCGAACAGCGGCAGGGTGATGGAACGGAACAGGCTGAGCGGCGTTGCGTTCTCCACGCTGGATGCCGCGGTGATGGATGGGTTCAGGGAAGCGGTCAACCCGGGCGAACAGGCAACCTGACACAGGCCGCACTGATCGCAGCTAAGACTATTTTCTGGCTGTTGGCTCTGGGCATTGCCGTGATCGGCATGCCCGGCTGCCGGCATGGACAGGTCATGCGACATCATGTGCGGGCACGACACCATGGCCAGCGCGCTGCCGCTAAAAATCGGCAGCCACAGCATCAAAAAAATCGCCAAGCTTTGTCGCAACGTTTTGCTCATGGGCTTATAAAGTAGCATGGCGCCGGCTTAGCGGCAATATGCGGTTCCAGGAATCTTCAGCCGAATAAATACCTTAATGGGAGATCGGTTGCTGGAAAAAGTTCCCGCTAATCAGCACGCGCCACTGCGATTTCATCAAAGCGCGTGGTGTAGTTCGGCGTTTTGTGGCCACGGCGCATCTTCCAAGGTTTTTCCAATCCCTCTCCCAGCAAATGCAAGGTGCGCTCGCCCATGATGCGGTTGATGCCATCCATCACGTGCATCAGGGACTGGCTGCGCGCTTGCGCGGCGGGATCGTCGAACAGGGTGCGCGGGCGCTGCGTGATGGGGATCAATTCGCTGAGCACCACGCCTGCCTTTTGATAAGCGAAGCCCGGGCGGTAGAGGCGGCGCAGCCCGAATAGCGCGGCGCGCGCCAGTTGCCGCGTATCGTCGCTGGGCGCAGGTAGCGGCACGAGCAAGCCGCGCTGGTATTGCGGCGCACCGGCCTTGAAGGGATTGGTGCGGATATAGACTTGAATCGCCCCGGCGAGCGAGGCTTGGCGCCGCAATTTCTCGGCGGCGCGCGTGGTGTAGGCGACCACTGCTTGCGCTAATTCTTCCTGCGTATATACGTACTCGCCGAATGAACGCGAGGCCATGATCTGCTGTTTCGGCGGCGCGATTTCTTCCAGGGTGAGGCAGGCTTCGCCGTTCAACTCGGCGACGGTGCGCTCCAGCACCACGCTGAATTGGGCGCGGATCATTTTGGCTGGCGCGCGCTTGAGATCGCACACCGTGCTGATGCCCATGTCGATCAAACGTGCGGCGATGCGCGGCCCGACGCCCCACACTTCATTCACGGCGATCGTGCCCAACAGGGCATCGAGTGCGGCGGCGTCCAAGGCGTTGAAATCGCAGACGCCGGCATAGCCGGGCCGTTTCTTGGCGACATGATTGGCGAGCTTGGCCAAGGTTTTAGAAGCGCCGATACCGGCGCACACCGGCAGCCCGACATGCTGCTTGATGGTCGCGCGGATGCGCTGGCCGTAGGCGGTGCAGTCGAGATGTTTGAATCCGCCGAGATCGAGAAAACATTCGTCGATGGAATAGATTTCCTGCTGCGGGCTGAACTCGGCGAGCAGGCTCATTACCCGGTTCGACATGTCCGCATACAGCGTGTAGTTGGAGGAGAAGGCGATGACGCCGTGCCGTTCGGCCAGCTCGCGTATTTGAAACCACGGCGCGGCCATTTTGACGCCGAGATCGCGCACCTCCTGCGAGCGCGCCACCACGCAGCCGTCGTTGTTCGACAGCACGACTACCGGCCGGCCTTCGAGCCGGGGCTGGAACACGCGCTCGCACGAGACATAGAAATTGTTGCAGTCGATGAGGGCGATGACGGTTTGATGCATTTAAGTCCAGAACTTCAAGTGCGTTAAAAATCTTGCCACAGAGATCACAGAGGGCACAGAGGAAACCTATCGCATGCCCTGTTTTGCCTTTCTCTGTGCCCTCTGTGATCTCTGTGGCAAAAGATTTTCTACACCGATACCTGATGAATCGCCCAGCGCACCACGCCCCAGATTGTCAGCTCCTGCTCCGGCTTGACTGTGATGTCGGGGTAAGCGGGGTTGGCGGCGTGCAGCACATAGCCGCTGGGCGTGTGCAGCAATTGCTTCACGGTGAATTCATGGTCGAGTACGGCAATCACCACGCTTTCGTGCGCGGCTTGCAGCGCGCGGTCCACCACCAGCAGGTCGCCGTCGAAAATAGCCAAGCCGCGCATGGAGTCGCCCGCGACTTTGAGAAAAAACGTCGCTTCTTTATGCCGCACTAGATAGTCGTCGAGGCTGATGCAGCCCTCGACATAATCATCCGCGGGGGAGGGGAATCCCGCGGGCACCGGGCGTGCGAGCAGGGGATGTTTGCCGATTGGCAGCACCGCATTCAAATCCGCGAGGGGGGTGAGGCCGTGCTGGAATGCGGCATCGCGTTCCAGTTTCATGGGGTGGCGCATCGTGGATTAACTTCGGTATTTGCGGATGATGCCGACCACTACGCCGAATAGTTCCAACTGGCCGCGCGGACGGATTACGGGATAGGCCGGGTTGGCCGGGTGCAGCACATATTTGCCGCGCTCCTGTGCCAGGGTCTTGATGGTGAATTCGTTATCGACGATGGCGACCACGATATCGCCCGCTTGGGCCGCGACGCGCTTTTCCACCACCGCGACATCGCCTTCGAAAATGCCGGCGTCGATCATCGAGTCGCCTTTCACCGGCACCAAGGTGGTATGCGACGGTTTGCCGATCAGATACTCATCGACCGCGAACGCTTCGACCCCTGCATCGCCCGCCATGACGGGTGTGCCAGCCGGCACACGAAATGCCGCCAAGGGGCGCTCGAAGAAGCGCTGGGCCGGCACCCAAATCTCATCCGGCGTGCGGTCTAAAAAACCTGCCTCACGCAGCCGGTTCAGCACCTTGCCCACCGCCGAGCGCGAGGCCAGCCCCAGCACCTCGCACAGCCGGGCGTAGGAGGGCAGGCTCTTCCACGCGGCGTAATAGTCTTGCAGCTTGCCCAGGTAATCGGCGTCTTTAGCGGTATCGGTCATGGCGCGGTACAAGAGAACATTTGTACTCTCAATATAGAGAACAAATGTTCTCTCGTCAATCGATATGGGAAAAGCATTCACCGCGGAGGACGCAGAGGACGCGGAGAAAAAGCTAAAACCAAAAAACT
>JACRIU010000083.1 GCA_016235775.1 Hydrogenophilales bacterium | reverse complement strand
GGTGGCAGTGAGCAGGTTGCCGGTCGCGGTGGCATAGGTGAAATAAGATGTGAACGGCGCACCGGCGTCGTTGTAGCGGGTGACGCTTGATAGCTTGTTCCATTTGCTGTCGTAAGTGTAGTCGGTGATTCGTAAGCGTCCAACCGCCCCACCTACCCTAATCCACTCAAGCGTCGCACACTCGCTCGCGCTAACACCACGAGAGGAGCCGCTATGGCAAACGACGCAAAAAAATTATCCTACTGGCAACAACATTTCACCCGCTGGGAATCAAGCGGTCTGAGCCGACGCGCCTACTGCGCACGCGAAGGACTCGCACTGTCGACCTTCGATTACTGGCGCAGACAAACGCGTGCGAATGCTGACCAGCCGAGCAACGCCGCGCTGACCCTGGTTCCGGTACAAGTAGAGCGCCGGCCCGATCACACCACACTGCGCAGCCCCGCCGGATGGGAACTGACCCTGCCGGTCTCGGTTGAGCTGGCCGATTTAGCGGGCCTCCTCAAACAACTCCCATGACCCCACAGCCCGAGCAAGTGTGGATATGTGTCGAAGCCGTCGATATGCGGCTGGGCATAGACGGCTTATCCTTATGCATCCAACAAACCCTAGGCAAAACACCGTGCGATGGCAGCGCCTATGCCTTTCGCAATCGACGCGGCAACCGCATCAAACTCCTGGTGTGGGATGGCAGCGGCGTGTGGCTGTGCCAGAGGCGCTTACACCAGGGCCGCTTCATTTGGCCACGCGCAGATGACCCCGTATTGCGCCTTGCACACACCGACTGGCAATGGCTCATCACCGGGGTGGATTGGCAACGGCTCTCGGCATCGCCGCCCGCGCATTGGCGCGTATGAAGAGGCAAAATAGCCGCTCAAAAGCCATTTAAAATCGCCCGCAAAATAATCCACAAAATAACGATGAAAGTGCTTTATTTATAGCCTTTATGAGGGATTTCGCGGTATAATTCACGCATGGATTTCGATACTGAATTGGCTGGTTTTAATCCCACGCAAGACCTAGCTAATTGGGTGTCGGCAACCTTCTCTCATCTGCAAGATCAGGCGCATCAAACCCGCCAAACCCTCGCCGCGCGCGATACCGAACTTCTCGCCGCGCAGCTTAAAATCCAAGCCCTCACGCTTGAACTCGCGCACCATCGACGCATCCGCTTCGGCCATAAGAACGAAGCCTTCTCCCCAGAACAGCGCGATCTCTTCCAAGAAACCTGGAACGTCGATCTGGGCGCCATTGAAGCCGAAGTCGAGCAAGCCGCGCCCGCCGTGCGCGGCCCACGACAGTCTGCGGGCCGTCAGCCTTTGCCCGATCACCTGCCCCGTATCGAACATCGGCACGAGCCCGAGTCTTGCACCTGTGGCCAGTGCGGCAATCCGCTGGTGAAGATTGGCGAAGACATCAGCGAGCAACTCGATGTCGAGCCGGCGCGCTTCTTCGTGCAGCGCCACATCCGTGGGCAATACGCCTGCCGCGCTTGCGAGACGGTATCGGCTGCCCCCATTCCCGCCGCCGTGATCGATGGTAGCTTGGCCGCCCCTGGCTTATTGGCGTGGGTGGTGACGCAGAAATATCTGGATCATCTGCCGCTGTATCGCATCGAACAAATCAGCCAGCGCCAGGGGGTGGGGATTGCGCGCTCCACGCTGGCTGAATGGGTGGGGCGAGTGGGTGTAGCCCTGCAACCTTTGGCAGATCGCTTGGCGGTGTTACTCAAACAAAACCCTGTGTTACACGCGGACGAAACGCCGGTCGCACAACTCGACCCGGGTCAAGGTAAAACCCATCGCGCCTATCTGTGGACATATCGCAGCAATGATTTAGATACCGGGCCGCCCATCGTGGTCTTCGATTACCAGACCAGCCGCAGTGGGCGGCATGTGCAAGGCTTCTTGCGTGGCTGGCAAGGCCACTTGATGGTGGACGATTATGCGGGGTACAAGGCGCTGTTCCAGGGTGGCGTGACCGAGCTTGCGTGTTTGGCGCATGCGCGGCGTAAATTCTTTGAGATCAATGCGGCCAATCCGCATCCGTTGGCACAAGCAGCCCTGAGTAGGATTGCCGAGCTGTATGCGATTGAACAACAAGCGCGGGAGTGGGATACCCCGGCGCGCGGAGCATTGCGGCAAAGAGAGGCAACACCGAAGCTGGCTGCAATGCACGATTGGATGATCGCTTGTCGGCTGACGGTGGCGGACAATAGCGGGATGGCGCGCGCCTTGGATTACAGCCTGAAGCGTTGGCCTGCCATCCAGCGTTATGCGGAAGATGGGGTGCGCCCGATCGATAATAATCCGGTGGAGAATGCGATCCGCCCGATTGCGCTGGGGCGCAAGAACTGGCTGTTTGCGGGTTCGGAGCGGGCGGGAAACCGCGCCGCTGCGATTCAAAGTCTGCTGGCGACGGCTAAGCTGAATGGGATCGAGCCTTATGCTTGGTTGAAACAGACGATTGAGAAACTCCCCGTTTGGCCCAATAGCCGGATTGATGAGTTGTTGCCGTTGCGTGCTAACGTCTAACGCGCGTCTTGGGTAAGTGGGGCGGTTGGACGCTTACAATTGACTTGGCTGAATTACCGTTATAACGGGGTGACGGAAGTATGATCGGAGTGTGGCGCAGATAGGTTGGTTTGTGCGCTTGGAATGTGGGAAGTTACACCCACCCTCCAGAAAGTCCGGCATGATCTCGCGTCCGCGGAAGAGATCCTGCGCAAGCTGCAACAAGTGGTGCCGACCTATCAAAAGACCGCGGCTGCGTATGAGAAGCTCGCCGCCGACGGCTTCGTCAGCACCTTGGCCGTGCAGGAAAAGCAGCGCGACCGGATCGAAAAGGAACAGGATCTCCGGGCGCAGGAATCGACCGTGGCGGGCTTGCGGGCAACCATCACCGCCTCGGAAAAACGCCTCGCGCAGATCACGTCGAATTACCGCAGCCAGCTCCAGAACGAGCGGGTCGAGACGGAGACGAAACTACAGCGGCTACGCGGCGAGTGGGCCAAGATCGAGCACAAGACCGGCTTGCTCGAACTGCGCGCGCCCCAAGCGGGCATTATCAAGGATTTGGCGACGCATACGCCGGGGACGGTCGTGTCGCCCGGCGCGATTTTGATGACGCTGGTGCCGCACGAT
>JACRIU010000082.1 GCA_016235775.1 Hydrogenophilales bacterium | reverse complement strand
TTTGGAAAAATGTCGTACCAGCTACGGCCATATCGCGCATAGGAGCGGTACGCGTCTAGTGGATTGCGGTACAAAAAAATAAACTTGGCCTTAGGGTAGAGCCAGCGGAGATAGAGCGCGTGCTCGCTACCCAGCCGAACCTCCTTGATACCCCAGCGCGCAGCACCCCCACGCTTTGCCGGTTCGGAGAACATCGTGTCGAAGAAGGCGCGGTGCGCTTTGCGCAAATCGTCCAGAGACGGAAACAAATTAGCTATCCAGTTGCCGGACAGGTCGGCGGGCGGGGTGCCGTCGTAGTAATACTCGGCGGGCGGCCAATCGGCCCGGAAGGCCTTCATGCTGTCCGCGAGCGCTTGGATCATGCCGCATTCATCGTACGGCTCGCCCCAAATGAGCACCCGCGAATCCGACATGATGAGCCGCTGCAGTAGCGTCGATCCAGAACGCCAACCGGCGGAAAAGAGAAATATTGGTTCGTCATCATCATTCAAGCCGGTAACCGGATTGGCGCGGTGCAACTGTTCAATACCCGAAACGATGCCCGGATGATTTAACAGCGCCTGTCGATGGGCCGCGCGCGCTTGGGCGGGGCCTTGCAGTGCTGACATTAGATATTGATGCATATGCTGAATTCCTAATTCACCCTTCATCTGTTTCGAGTGGTTTTAGAGTATCTGCGATGCAGCAATACTCCTATGACGAGAATCATTAATGCGGGGAGGGCTACCGCAACAACCGCATTTTTCCAACCGTTGTCAGCTTCCTCGACGGCACGAAGGTAGCTTAGCCACCAACCAGTAGCTGGTACGAACTGTTCAGGCTCACTACTTGGCGCAATGCGAGAACTCCAGTGGCCGTAAAACTGTGTCGTCGTGGAAACCACCACACCATGTTGCGTTCCGAGAAAGCTCAAGAACCGATCAAAGCGTTCCTCCAACTCAATGTCTGGCCGACCATGACGTACGAAAGAAAAGCTATGCATCAGAACGTTAACTGCTGGGACATTGGCTACCTGTGCCTGGCGAATGACGTCTTCAAATTCGCGCAGGCTGGTGCTTTCAATATCTAATGTCCGCTTAAATTGATAGGTTGCCACCCGGCCCTGCACGTAATAAGTGATAGGCAGTTCCAGTATCCCATTTAAGACAAAGGGGCGGTTGCGCGCCTCCCCCACTTCTCGAGCCAAGTGCGACTCTTCGCTCAAAGAGGAGAGTGATGCATCAACTTTCACGCCTATTCGCCTCAGCGCTTCGATGGTATCAAGGTTGGCTGCAAATGCTCCTGCTCGATGCGCAATAACTGCAGTGCCCGTATGCCTCTCGATAAAATGCTTGCCCCACAACAAAATCTCTTGCTGCCGAGCCAGATCCGCGCGTGTAAGCTTATGAATGCCGTACTTATGGTGCGGATGTGTGTGCAACTGAACATCGTGTCCGCGTTTATGCACTGCCTTAATGACCTGCGCGATAGTTTCCTCGCCATGCCTTTCTGCTTCATAGACGTTAATGTAGAAGGTACCTTTGACGCCATGCGCTTCCAATATGTCCATGATCTTGCCAATCCCGTGCTCCCCCCCACCGCCGACCCTCCCCCAAATCTGTTGTTTGGGGTTGCCTTCCGTATAGGATTCCGTATCCACGGTAATCAGAACGTGTAGTGGTTTACCTTCGCTGAGAAGGGGCAAAGTTCCCGCAAATAAAAGCCCAATCATTAGGCAATGCTTGAAGAGGCTTCGCCATACTGGCATAACTAGTAACCGATTCATGAATGCAATTGCCGTTCTCAACGGTGCCTTGAACTGATGGTGTCGTTATAAGTTTCTCATGCCTGTGGCTATTTGTACGCAATCGTCCCCAGCTCTTTCATTAAGCGGCACAGCGCATCCTTGGCGGCGGCAAAGACTATGCGCTGAGTCCAATAGTCTTCCAGAATCGCCTGTACGCGGCTTTTCAGCCGACTTCGCAGATACTCGCTGAGCAATTTTTGGTGTAAGGCGGTGAGCCGGAACGAGAGTTTGCGGACTGTCTGGTCGCTCCATCGCAGAATTGGATTTTTAAGGGTAGCGGTGTTGCGCATGAGCAGTGTCACGATAGTTTCAACAACGTCCGCCTCGTTTAGAAGGCCGTTCTTGTAACGCACCAGCACATCTGACGCCTTCACTTCTGCAAAACGCGACAGATAGAGCGTGTCATCATCGCGCCGGAAATAGTAAAGCGCCTCCGGGATGTGACAAAACCTGAAGCGCTGCGAGGCCCGTATGAAGTAGTCGTAGTCTTCTACCAGAAATAACTCCGGGTCATAATCGCCGATTTCCTCAAAGATCTTACGGGTGTACATGAAGCAGGCGCCGATATGGTTACCTTTTTCAAGCTGGAGTTGTTCGGGTAGTTTGTCGTGATGAATGTCCAGAGGTTGTCCGTCTGCATTCTGTTCGGAGAATAGGTAGTAATCCGCATAGACGAAATCGCAGTCGCCCGCTTGCAGGCGCTTGATCATCTTCTCGATGGCGTTGTCGGCGAACAGGTTGTCGTCCGAAGTCCAGGTGAGGTAGTCGCCGCGCGCGAGCGCAAAGCCCCGGTTGAGCGCGCGCGGCAACTTGAGATTGGGGTCGTTCTTTACGTAGCGGACGCGAGGGTCGTTGAAAGACTGCACCACGGCGGCGGTGTCGTCGGGGGAGTTGTCGTCGACCACGATGAGTTCCAGGTGGGTGTGTGTCTGGTCGAGCACGCTGCGGATCGCCTGTGCCAGCAGATGCGCCCGCTTGTAGGTGGGCAGGACGACGCTGACGAGCGGCTCGACGTTCGTCACCCTGCGCGCTCCAGGTCGGCCAGAATCTTCTGCACGATCTTGATGCTCGCTGTGCCGTCGCCGTAGGGGTTGGCCCGGGTCGCCATCGCCGCATACGCGGCGGGGTCGTCGAGCAGCCGGCTCGCTTCGCGCACGATTTCGGCGGCGTCCATACCGACGAGCTTCAGGGTTCCCGCCTCGACGCCTTCCTGGCGCTCGGTGACCTTGCGCAGCACTAGCACGGGTTTGCCCAGGCTGGGCGCTTCTTCCTGCAGGCCGCCAGAATCGGTCAGAACTAAGTATGCGCGTTTCATCAGCTGCACCAGCGGCAGGTAGTCGAGCGGTTCGAGCAGCCGCACGTTGGGGATGTCGGCCAAGTGGCGGCTAACGACCGCGCGCACGTTGGGGTTCTTGTGCACTGGGTAGACGAGTTCGATGTCGTCGGCGTATTGCCGCGCGAGTTCGGCCAGGCCCTTGCAGATCGATTCGAACGGCCCGCCGAAGCTTTCGCGCCGATGCGCGGTGACGAGCACGATGCGCTTCGTGTCGAATGGGATCGCTTCGAGCGGCGAGCCCGCAATATCGAAGGGGCGCGACGAAACGTCGAGCAGCGCGTCGATCACGGTGTTGCCGGTAACCGCGATCGCCGATTCGGCGATGCCTTCGTTGAGCAGATGCCGCTTTGCCTTATCACTGTGCGCGAAGAAGATGTCGGCCACTGCGTCGATCATCTTGCGGTTGGCTTCCTCGGGGTAGGGATGGTGTTTGTCGAAGGTGCGCAAGCCGGCCTCGACGTGGCCGATTTTCACCCCGGCGTAAAACGCTGCAAGCGCCGCCGCCATCGAGGTGGTCGTGTCGCCCTGCACCAGCAGCAGATCAAATTTTTCTTCGCGCAAGATACGGCCGACTTCGGCGAGCACCGTGGTCGTGATGTGTTCGAGTGTTTGGTTCTCACGCATCAGGTCAAGTTCGTAATCGGCGCGGATGCCGAACAACTCTATGAGCGGCGAGACCATGTCCTTGTGCTGCCCGGTCAGACAGTTTTTGTTATCGATCAAACCCGGGTGGCGCTCCAGCTCGGCGATGAGCGGCGCCATCTTGATCGCCTCCGGCCGGGTACCGAATACGGTGAGCACCTTAACGGCCATGGCAATAGCCCTCCGGGAGATGAAAGTCGCCATAACCGTTTCCCTCTCTCCTAACGCTCTCCCGCACGCGGGAGCCTCGGTATCTACACATCATTCCCCCCTTTGAAAAAAGGGGGGTTAGGGGGGATTTTGAAGCGTCGGCGCAACATCTAAATCCCCCTTGTTCCCCCTTTTTCAAAGAGGGAGACGCTAGCTCGACAGATGCTTGCGCACTTGTATAAATAGCTATGACGCAAGAGAGAGGGACGTAGGCTCGCTTTGCGAGTTTCAGGTTAAACATGTTTGCCTTCCGCGCGCATTTTCAGCAGATGCGCATCGAGAAAATATTTCACAGCCCAGCTGATCTCCGCACCCGCAATGTATTTCGCGCCCTTGCCATAACTGCCGTTGAACCCCCCGGACTTGTTCTGGATATTCTCCAGATAGCGCATGGCTTGGTCGGCCGGTTGCTTCTTGCCCAGCGTGTACCAGACGATGGCGTATTGCGCCATGCCGGTCGAGCACACCCAGTCCACATCTGGGTAAGCCGGAATGCTGCCGTCGGCCCGTTGGCACTTTTCCACATCGGCCATGCCTTGGGCGGCCAACTCTAGTTCGCCCATTTCACACAAGGCTTCCATGGCATAAGCATGAAAATGCGTTAACCGGTTGAAGGGCACCAGCCCTTCCTGCTTTTTGTAGTAGGCAAGCACGAAATTCGCCGCCTCTTCATATTCCTTCACGCCCAGCAGCTTGCCCGCCTGTGCCAGCGGCGGCAGCGCGTAGGTATGGATCAGGTCGCTGGCGATGTCGGACCACAGTTCGGTCGAAGGGGTTTTGAGGCGCCCGCTTGCATCCACCTGCGTCAGAGTCCAGTCGCAGGCTTTCCTTAGCGCGGTTTCCACGCCCTCCACATCACCCAGCGCGGCGCACAGCCCGCGCATGATCTGCGCGGTATCGAAAGTGTAGGGTACGCCATCGGGCGCCGGGAAAGCGCCATCCGACAGTTGGATCGAAAGCAGCCACTTGGTGCAGGTGCGCGCCAGTTCCTTCTCGCCCCAATTGTAAAGCGTGGGGATGAAATAGCCCGTGACCTCCGGGTAGGGCACCGGCTGTTTCGTGTGCACGATGATGCCCTGGCTAGGCACCATGTGCTGTTTGAACCAGTCCATCGCCCGCTCGTAGCTGGGCTTCTTTTTTTGCCAGAAAAACATTTTTCTTATTCCTCTTATGTCGTGGCTCATGGGTGAGCCCCTCTCTACCCCCTCCCCTTCAAGGGGAGGGCTGGGGTGGGGATGGGTTAGATTCCATGGATACCAACCCCATCCCCCACCTAACCTCCCCCTTGAAGGGGGAGGAACAGATTCAGTTAGCGCTTATGTTCCTGTACGGATAGGGGCTCCTTGATCCGCAAAATCTGATCAGCCTTGATCCCATTCAATTCCTGCACTGTACCGCTCGGCCACTGCACCGTGATCTTGTCCACCTGCGCATGCTTCGCCAGACCAAAATGCAAGCGGCTGTGGGTCTGGCTGCGTTCATGCACGCCGCCGTCCTGCACCCGCATCTGCGTCACGCCGCCGGCGGTCACGCGCACCACGGCGCCGATGCCGTCGCGGTTAGAGCGGGTGCCTTCGAGGTCAATCATGAGCCAGTGATTGCCGTTGCCGACGTTGCGGAAAAGCTGGTAGCGGCCATTGTCCGACGGCAATCCCAGGCTTCGCCCCATGCTGCCGCCGCTCGCGGTCAGCAAGTCGAGGAAACCATCGCCGTCAACATCCGCCGTGGTGACCGAATCGCCCACGCCCACCAGCCAGCCCGATGCACCGCCGGCGTGGCGCACGACGTTAAACTCGCCCTTGCCGTTGTTCAGCAGCAGCAGATTGGCCGTCTTGCCCGCATCGCCCGAGCCGAGCACGAAAATATCCAGATCCATGTCGTTGTCGAAATCGCCCGCGACCGCGTTCACCGCCGTGACCGGCACGGCGTTGACGCCGCGCTTGTCGGCTTCCTCGACCAGCTTGCCGTCGCGATTCATGAATAGCCGCGCGGGGGCGGTCTCATCCTTCGCGCCGTCGCCGAGCGCTTCGACGTCGTCGATCGGCTCCTTCGACCGCACGCGGATGGTTAAATAGCGGGATTTGGCCTTGCCGCCGAACAGTTCGGGCCGTGCGTGGAATTCGACCTGCCAGTGTCCCGGTTTGGGGCTGCCGATCAGCACGCCGGGGCGGTCGCCGCCGGGCGGTTTGGGCAGGCCGTGCGCGGCGTCGGCGGCAAGCGCGAATGTCAGGCCGGCCGGCTTGGCGGCGTTCTCGCCCAGCCGGATATCGGCGGGTGCCAGATCGCCAGGATTTTGGCCGGCCAGGGTGAAATCGAGTGCGCCCGCGCTACGAAAACGGAATGCGGTCGGCTGATCCAGGGTACGCGGCGACAGTTCGATCTGCGCGGTCAGCACGCTTTCGCTGCTGCGCGCCAGCGCGACCCGTCCGCCGGGATTCTTGCGCGCGAGGAACAGGTCGATCCGGCCGTCGTTGTCAAAATCGCCCGCGACGACATCGTCGAACGCGGAGTTCGGCAACAGGTCGAGCGTGCGCGCGGGCGAGGTGCTGGTATCGAAAATCTGAACCGGGCGGCCCTTGCCCATCAGGCGGCAGACAACTTCTGGATAGCGGTCGACGTTGAGCGCGGTCAGCACGCAAAATGGCGCCGAACGCGAATCGGGTTTGAGCCGGGGCGTGGCGTCGGCAAAGTGTCCGCCCTGCTGGGAGTACAAAAACGGCGGTGTCAGGTCGTCGAAGCGGGCTTCGGCGCCCTGAAACAGATCGAGCTTGCCGTCCTGGTCGATGTCCAGCCACAGCGGCATGCGGGTACGCCCCGGCGGGTTGTCGACGCCGAGCTGCGCCGCGCGTTCGACCAGCTTGCCGCCTTCGTTCACGAACAGCCGCTTGGGTTCGACGCCGACCCCCTGGATCGCGCCGGTCAGCTGCACCAGGTCGAGTTGCCCGTCGTTGTTGAAGTCGGCCCAGGCGGCGCCGTGCTTGTCGCCGCCGAGATCGTTCGGGTTCATCACTTCGGCCGTTACATCGCCGAAGCGGCTGCCCCCCAGGTTGCGGAACAGCATCGCCAGCCTGAGGTGGTTGGTGACATACAGATCGGGCCGCCCGTCGCCGTCGTAGTCGCCCCAGGCCGCGCCGTGGGTCATGCCCTCGTAGGCGCCCAGTCCGGACTGGGCGGTGATGTCCTCGAACACGGTGAGTTCTTTTTCGGACGGCGAACAGCCCGCCAATACAGCGGCCAGGAACAGGGCAAGCAGGCGCGTGGGCATAGTCATCGAAGCTTCCTCAACAGCATTGGCGAAAATTGGTCAGCCGTCCAGGCGACGGATCAGGCGTCCAAACAGCGGCCAGTCACGGGCGTGCCGCCGCGCGGCAAACGCGCCCTGGGCCAGCCAGCCGGGTCGTTTGGGCGGGCTTTGCGCAATGGTATACAAACGGCGTGCCAGCGCATCCGGCGCAAACGTGTCGGACGCGGCATGGCGGCGTGCGCGCTCGGCGAACGCCCGGTAGTGTTCCGCATCGTTCAGCACGCTGTTGATAGCCTGCACCCAGGCATCGACGTTCAAATAGTCGCCGATCAGCAGCCCGCCGTCGCCGACCGCCTCGGGCAGTCCGCCGCGCCGGCTTGCGATCACCGGGATGCCGCACGACTGCGCTTCCAGCGCAACCATGCCGAAGCCTTCTTCCCAGCGCGACGGCGCGATCAGCAGACGGGTCTGGCGATACACGCTGCGCATGTCGGACACCCGATGCGCGAAGCGCACGTTGGGCAGCTCGGCGAGCCGCTGGTGCAGCGTATCGAGCGCCGCATCGTCGAGCTTCCACGATTCCTGCAACAGGAAATTGACCGCAGGCAGGCGACGCGCGATTTCGATGAATGTGTCCAGCCCCTTGACCGGGTGCGGGTTGATCATCGTCACCCTGCCTTCAGGGTCGCCCGGGGTGTCGAAATAAAGTTCGGCGGGCGGGTAGACGACCCCAGCACGTCGCCCGGTGGTGCGATATACCTTTTCCGCCAGAAACCCGCTGCTTGCGATCAAGTGGCAGTCGAGCGCGGCGATCACGCGCATCTCCGTCGGGTCGAATTCGGCATCGTGCACGTAACACAGGCTGGTCACGCCGAGCCGATGTGCGGTTTGCAGCACCGGTAGTGCGCCTTCCAGTTGCGACCAGACGAGATCAGGACGCGTGCGGTCGATCTCGACGGCGAGCGTGCGATAGAAGTCGGGCAGCAGGCAGACCGGATAGCCGCAGTCGAGCGCATCGTGTGCCGGATCGACAGAACGGATGCCAAGCGTGGCGTGATCGTCGGCATCGGGAAAGCGCCATGAACTGACCGCGTATTCGCGCGAGCCCACCGCTGCGCAGGTCACGCCCGGCATCGCCGCCATGCGCACCAGCAGCATGTGCGCCGCGCGTGCTGCACCGCCGAGGAAGAAGGGGTAGGGAGGGCGTTCGCTGGCGTATAGCAGGCGCATTCGTACCATTTTGGTGGGATTTGTTGATCAAGCCACAATTAAGTGTGCTCGTGATATTTCACTTCTTGCTTGATCGCTTGGGTATTTCGTTTATAAGTCATTTATTCACCAGCTATGCCAGCGTTTCAGTGATGTGCCTTTTTAGTTGCTCGCCTACCGAACCGGCCTGTGCGGAAATGCGCTCACATACTGCCTGTGACTGGGTGGTATCGTTTAGCAATTTGCATACACGCTTTTCGGTTTGCAACTGCCCGGCTTTCGTTATCAAAGACGCCACGTCAAAATAGAAATCTTTTGCGTCAAACATCTCATAAAGAATTTTTTTCTTGAAATCCTTGATAACGTTATTTGCTGAGCCATTTTCCGAACCAAAACAAATTGCAGGCGTTCTGGCATTCCAAGCGTTGATACATAAATGGTAAGTGTCGGTTATGACGAAAGCGTACTTTTTAAGTCCACTTAACAAATCCCCTTGCGTGTACACATCTCCTCTGGGGAGAAGATCCTCTATCTGGTGAAGCAAGTTATTTTTATCCAGCCCCAGATGACTGAAGAATGATTGTTTGGTATCTGTACGCAGTTTTTCATGAAAAGGGAACCATGGAATCCACTCCAGCTGGACATTGAAATGCTCCGCAACTGTTTGGCAGAACTGGATCAGTCTTTTCGGTGGTTCGGTCCGGGTGCCAAAAAAAAGCCCTATTGCGCTTTTTGATTTTAGGTTTCGTGACCACTCACTGACCGGCAAATGGTGCAAATCTTTTTCTTTTAGGAAAAATGCAGGATCGATTCCAAGGTGGCTACGGGAGAAATCTTTTGTAAGGTGATTTATCCGGGCGGCCGATATTGGATCTCGCATCAGTGTCAAGCGGGATTTTTGCACCAATCTTGTAATGTCATCAGAATAATTGCCACGAACATAGTCT
Source organism: Hydrogenophilales bacterium (assembly GCA_016235775.1). Taxonomy (GTDB): domain Bacteria; phylum Pseudomonadota; class Gammaproteobacteria; order Burkholderiales; family Thiobacteraceae; genus RBG-16-58-11. The sequence goes on along the minus strand of JACRIU010000082.1, from coordinate 64,641 downwards.
CCGACGCAGTTATATAAGAGACTGCTCCCAAATATGATGCTCTTCTCTTTTATTTCATCAGGTTCTTGTGATTGTATTAGCGCGCGATAGGCAAATTCAAGCGCCTTTTCTTTATCAAGCCCATACAGCGCTGAAAGTCTTCCCGCACCTTCTGACTCAACGTAGTGTTTTGCTTGTAGGAAATCGCCCCAGTATATAACCAGGTCTTTGGAAAAAATCTCGTCTAAATTTCCGAAAATCGGCTCGTGTTTGAAAATTTCTTCAATCCCGTGTGCCGAACTATGCACATATCCGAGATCCATCATCATCCACTTGGCCGGGCCAGGAGGATTAGGTGGGATAACTGAGAAAAACTTGATATCTGCGTTTGGAATCGCCTCTTCAATAAAGCATTTTGCGGCGAGCTCAACCGTCGTCATCCCGGTATTCACATAACGCATGTTTGGTGCCGTGATTACGGCGATACTTTTTGTGGTCATTTTTTAACGGGTCATCTCGAAATTAATTTCTCGGCCAGGTCGCTCGGCTTGCAACAAATCATGTCGTCAGTTTAGCAACTTACAGGGGATAACCATCAGTTGCCTTCCATTGGCATGATGGGCGGACTGCCCCCGGGAATGGTGGAAAATTTGAAGGTGTCTTCGCTGGCTTGCTTGTCAGAGCTGAAATGCCATGTTGCCGGAATGTCAATCAGGCCCTGCTGGGTCATTTTGCTGAGTGGGATACGATTTTGCAGTACTGAAAAAACCTTCAATGTCTCGCCATATAGAATTTTGGTCAGCAATTTATCGAAAACACCGATTCGGATTGCGTATACACCGGGTGTCAGGGGAACATGTTCGACGCGACAATCGATAATATTCCTTCCTGCCACTAATTTTACTTCGTCAGTAAGGTGCGACGTACCCATCGAAGATATATAGACAAAGTCAGTGGTATGAAATCCGTAGACAATTTCTATATTTTCAATGGGCTTTTGGGCTTGAAACACGCAGCGGATAGTGCATGCTTCGCCAGCAACCAGATCATGAACGGGAGCCCCCTCTTGATCCAGAAGAGTAAGTTCCTCAAGCGAAACTTCTCCTGACATCAGAATCTTGTTTGCGGATACGTTGCCGCTTTGTTTTTGGTCGACAATCCTTCTGTTGCTTTGTGCGTAGAATGCATCGCATATCTCGCTTGGCAGTCCGTCGGCCTTGATGCGCCCGTGATCCAAAAGGATGACGCGGCTGCACATTCGTGCCACCTGGCGTATGTTGTGACTGACCAGCAACACGGTTCTGCCTTGCCTCTTGATCAAATCCTCCATGCGGTCAAAGCACTTGCGCTGAAACGCTAGATCACCTACCGCCAGCACTTCATCCACGATGAGAATTTCGGATTCGATACTGGTCGCCACTGCAAACGCCAGCTTCACCTGCATGCCGGAGCTGTAGCGCTTGACCGGCGTGTCGATAAATTCCGCCATATCGGCGAAGTCGACGATCTCGTCAAACTTCTTGTCGACTTCCTTTTTCGACATCCCCAGGATGGCGCCGTTGAGATAGACGTTCTCCCGCCCTGTGAAGTCAGGCACGAAGCCGGCACCGACCTCGATCAGGGGGGCGATGCGGCCATTGACCTTGATCGTCCCCTTTGTGGGCGTGCTGATCTTCGCCAGCATCTTTAGCAGGGTGGATTTGCCCGCGCCATTGTGGCCGATGATGCCGACCACCTCGCCCTGCTCGATGGAAAAGCTCACATTGTCCAGCGCCTTGAAGAGCGGACGCGCCACCACTTTCTTGCCAGTCAGGTGTGCGGCGGTGTTGAGCAGGGTCTGCTTGATGCCCTGAATGGCTCCCAGGCGGTATTCCTTGGTGAGGTGCTCGACTTCAATAATGGCCATAGGTTCGGACTCAGATAACGTCGGCGAAATAGCTTTCGGCGCGTTTGAAGTAAAGGTAACTCAGCGGTAGCAGGATGGCGATCATGATCGCGCCGGGAATCATGGCGTTCAGGTCCGGTGGCGCGCCCCGGAGGACAACGCTCTGGAAAGCGTCAATGATACCGGCCAGGGGGTTGAGGGTGTACAGGGTATAGAGCGCATTGGACCACTCGCCCGCGGCCTGCTGCACGAGCAGTTTGTCCTTGACCAGTTGCAGCGGGTAGATCACCGGCGAGGCATACATGAGCAGCGACAGCAATACCGGCAGGGCTGCGCCCACGTCGCGGTAATAAACATTGATTGCCGCGCCGACGAAGGCGATGGTGAGCGCGGCCAGCACGGTGTAAAGGATGATAGCGGGCACCCACAGGATGTAGATGCTGGGCATCATCTGGTACCAAGCCATCAGTCCCGCCAGGATAAGGAAGTTGATGCCCAACTCCACCAGCTTGGTGATAACCGAGGTGATGGGAAGGATTTCCCGCGGGAAGTAGATTTTCTTGATCAGGGCGGTGTTGCCAACGACGCTGTTGACGCCTTCCGAGGCGGATTCTTGAAAGAAAGTCCAGGGCATGAGCGCGGCGAAAACCAGGATGGGATAGGGAATGTCGCCGCTTTCAATGCCGACAAAGCTCTTGACCAGGGTGAAGATCAGCATGAGCGTGACCGGCTTGATGATGGCCCAGGCGATGCCCAGGTACGCCTGCTTGTAGCGCAGGGCGATGTTTTTCCAGGCGAGCGTGGCCATCAGTTCGCGGTAGTCAATGAGGTTTTTGGCCAGCGTCAGCATGACGATTGTTTTTCCTTAAGCATGGTACTTGGTAGTTTTGCATTCCCACTGCCACGCGTGGCGGATGAGCGTGTCGAGTTCGGCGAGTTGCGGATTCCAGCCCAGCGCGCGGCGCGCGGCAGTGCTGTCGGCAACCAGCCGGGCTGGATCACCTTCGCGGCGTGGTGCGTATTCTACGGGGATATCGCGCCCGGTCACGCGGTGTGCGGCGTCAATGACCTGCTGCACGGAAAAGCCGTTGCCATTTCCCAAGTTGTAGGCCGCGCTGGTTTCACCCTTTAGCAAGCGGTCCAAGGCGAGCAAGTGCGCAACGCACAAATCGGTGACATGAACGTAATCGCGAATGCAGGTGCCGTCCGGCGTGTCGTAATCACGGCCAAATACTTGAATGTTTTTGCGCCGGCCGGAGGCGGCTTGGAGCACGAGCGGGATGAGATGGGTTTCCGGTGCGTGCCGCTCGCCCAGTTTGCCGTCCGGGTCGGCTCCGGCGGCGTTGAAGTAGCGCAGGCAGATGGAGCGCAAGCCGTAAGCACGGTCATAGTCTTGCAGCACTTGTTCGATGATCCATTTGGTGCGGCCGTAGGGATTGAGCGGCTGCTTGGGATGTTGTTCGTCGATCGGTGTGCGAATCGGCTCGCCGTAAACCGCGGCGCTGGAAGAGAAGATGAATTTCGTGACGCCGTGAGCCTGCATGCTGTCAAGCAGGTTCAGGGTGTTGGTGACGTTGTTGGCGTAGTATTTCGCCGGTTCGCGCACCGATTCGCCGACCTGGATGAAGGAGGCGAAATGCATCACCGCGTCGAATCGGTTCGCGCGGAAGAGTGCGTCGAGTTGGGTTTTATCCGCCAGGTCGCCAAGGATGAATTCGCCGCCGAGGACGGCATCCCGGTACCCGGTGGAGAGGTTGTCGAAGGTGGTGACACGGTACTCGCGTTCAAGCAACAGTTTGACCATGTGCGAGCCGATGTAGCCCGCGCCGCCGACGACTAAAATGTTTTTTTTATGCATTTAAATGTTTCGTTGTTCCGTTTGGACAACATCTTGAGTAGGGGCGAGGCATGCCTCGCCCGATGTAATTAGCGGGCCGGGCATGCCCGACCCCTACGATATTTCTTCGCGGCGTGAATTTGTCATCATTTATGAAAAGCCCAATAAAGCCGCATGTATTCCAACAGGATAGGCAGCTTTTCATCAAAGAAAGCGCGATGTTTTTGTTGATCCCTTGCTTAATTTTAACAAAATGGCATTTTTTTCAATGAATTATTGTAGAAGCGCGAATCGATCTTGTGGGTATGAGCAAGGGGTGTGCCAATTTTGGCCCATATTGAGCTTTCACAAAATGGATGTCATGCATAAATCCCCCTACCCCTTTGCCAAGGGGGCACCCTCGAGACATTGCATGGAGCGGGGCTCCTCTCTTTGAAAAAGGGAGGTTGGGAGGGATTCGAAGCAGATCAGCCCTGTACCCAATGTGCGACGGGTTGAGTGAGAAACTCCTCTATGGGTATGCCACCACCGCCAACCAGTAGCTTGCGCTTCGGTTTGAAAGCGGCGGCGAATGCGGCAAGGCCTGGCAGCACCTCTTGCGTGCGGCCGCTTTTGACTTCGATGGCGGTGAGGCTGCGGCGCGAGCGCACCACAAAATCCACCTCGCGATTGCGCTCGCGCCAGTAGTAGAGTTCGCACACGCCTGCTGCGGCGGCGTTGGCCAGGTGAGCGCCCACAGCGGATTCAACCAGGCGGCCCCAAAACTCGGGGTCGGCGCGCGCTTCGTCAAAGGTGTAACCCGCTTGGGCCGTGAGCAGCGCGGTGTCGAGTACTTGCAGCTTGGGGCTGGAGCCGCGGCTGCGCACCGCTTCGCCGGCGAACTTGGGCAGGCCGGTGAGCATGCCCGCAGCGGCAAGCAGGTCGAGGTAGTGCGCGAGCGTGGTGGTGTTGCCGGCATCTTGCAGCTGGCCGAGCATTTTGGTGTAGGAGAGGATCTGCCCCGAGTAGCGGCAACCCAGTTCGAACAGGCGCCGCAATAGCGCCGGCTTGTCCACGCGGGTGAGCAGCAGCACGTCGCGCGCGAGGGTGGTTTCGATCAGGGCATCGCGGATGTAGCGTGACCAGCGCTCATGGTCATCGATCAGCGGCGCTGCGCCGGGATAGCCGCCGTAGAAGATGCTTTTTTCCACCGGCCAGCCGAAGGCCGCGTGCATTTCAGCCGCCGACCAGTGCGGCAGGTACAAAACTTCGAACCTCCCAGCCAGGCTTTCGGATAGCCCGCGCTGAATAAGCAGTGGCGCCGAGCCGAGCACTACCACCTTGATCTTGCGCCGCTTGCGGGTGTCTTCGTCCCACAGGCGCTTGACCGTTTCGGACCAGCCGGGGACTTTCTGCACTTCGTCCAACACCAGCACCGCACCTTCCGTGCCGGCCATGAGCCGGGTGGCATCCCATTGCTGGGCGATCCATTCGGCGCCGCGCAGCGTGGGTTCGTCAGCGCTGGCGAGTTGGACGGGTACATCCGATGCCTCGACGACTTGCTGCACCAGGGTGGTCTTGCCCACTTGGCGCGGCCCGGCCACGACCTGGATGAAGCGTCGCGGCTCGGCAAGGCGCCGGGTAAGAATCGCGGCTTGGGGGCGTTGGTAGGTCATTTACAATTTACTCAATGTTTTGAGTATTTTTACGCAGAATGGCGTGGAAAGCAACGGGGTGTCTCTTCGTCGCCGGGCGTGTGCAGGGTGAAGCCGGTGGGTGCGGTAAGGGGCGCTTGCAGGCTATGCAGCAAGCAGCGGGTGCGGAAGTCGGCCCGGGTGGTTTTCAACTGATCATAGATTACGATGACGTCGTTGATTTGATCGTGAATGAAGGTACGGCGGAAGCGCTCCACGCGTCGTGTGCGGTGGGAGAAGGTGCCGCGCCCCGAGAACGCGTTGGTGTAGGCGGGGGTGAGGTCGGCAACGGCGGCCACGAGGCCGTCGCGCTCAAGGTACTGCTCGATCTTGCCGGTGTGATAGATATCGCGCTTGGCTTCCCACTCGGCCAAGTCCATCGGCGCCGGTTCCACGCCCCAGCCGGAGCCGACACGGCGTTGCCCGCCGTCATTCGTACCGTATCTCACTCACAATTATCAGCGAACGAGGTACTTTTTTTCTATCTCGTGAGCATAGGCGGCGACCTTTGGCACCACAGCGAGAAGCTCTGGAGCGAGGGCCGCGACAGCGGCATAAATTTCAGCCATCTTGTCCGCTGCGTATTCGTGTGCGATCAGGTTTCTAAGTTCGCGAATTCGCACAAGCTTCATGGAGTCATCTACCCACCCGCGCTTTTCGGCACGATGAATGCGATCCAACAGTGTGCCGGTAGCCGTGAGTTCCAGATCGTCAATCAGTCGCATCACTCTTTGCATGAGCAGATCGGATAGACGGGCAAACCTGCTGGCTAATGATTCCAGGCGTTCCAATTCTTCCGGTTGCCAGTCTTGCTGATTGAGCAGGTTTTGCGTTCGATCGATGGAAAAGCGCAAATGAGTAGCGGCGTTTTCCAGGCCGCGCAGCTCTTCTTGTAGCAGGAGCAGCTTATCCGCATTCATAGCAGTTTCCCTTCTTTTACAGCCAGACGAGCGAATGGCCTGGAAAGATCGGCGTAGACGGCAAGATCAATTTTTTGCTCACCGAGTTGTTGGTGGAGTTGGGCAAGTATGGCTAATTTCGCCATCAGGTTTATTTTCCGGGACAAAACCAGTAGGTCAATATCGCCGCCCTTGGCGGTATCGTCCGCACGCGAGCCAAAAAGATAGACAGCCGCATCTGGATCTACCGATCGGATGGATTGAATGATGGCGTGTCGTTCAGTTTCGTGAAGGCGCATAGCAGTTAGTGTATAGGGTTAGTAATGGCGTTAACGGTTCGGCTTAGGCTATGCGCAGGGCGTCTAACAGTGTTCGCATTGGGCGCGTGAAATGCGATAAACGGTCATAAACTTGTAAGGCTTCCTTGGCGTGGTAGGTATGTGACATCCGGTTTCTGGTTTCTAGCATTTCCAGCCAGAGCGACTCATCATCAATCCAGCCTTGGGCAAAGGCAGTTTTCAGGCAGGACCTGGGAGATCCTCCCGGATCCAGGCCGGTTTGCTCGGATAGAATCTTGACCGACTTCCATGCCAGTTCAAAAGTGAACTCGAAATACCGGATGCAGCCAGCCTTAATCAGGTCGCTTGTCGGCGCAACCTGCATGGCGGCTTCAAACTGATCAAGCGCTGCCGCGAGGTCGTCAATGATCCATTTTTCACTCATAGACCACCTCCACTTTTTGTAGGGCTTGTGAACGGAATCGTTCACTGACTCTAGCGAAGTCGACCCAGTCGATGCGGTACAAGGTCGGTAAATTTTCGAGTATGTCTTCGATGGCAAAAAAATCCTCCAGCGGGAGCGGCGTGTCGCCAACGACACCAAGATCAAAATCTGAGCGCGACTTGGCCTTGCCTTGAGCGCGGGAGCCAAACAGGACAACTTGGCGCTTACCAAGGCGATTTGAGTTGGCGCGCATGGTTTCCACAAGCATTGCCCAGATTTCCTGCTCCCGAGAATCTTTCAACTGTGTATCGACATTGGCCATGGCAGTTAGCGTATAGGGGTTAGTGGGTAGCGGGTAGCGGTTAGTTTAAAGGGCATAGTGGATAGCGAATAGGGGGTAGCGATTAGTCATTAGGGGTGTAGGGGACTGGCAGTGCTGTCGGCAACCAGCCGGGCCGGATCACCTTCGCGGAAGAGTGCGTCGAGTTGGGCTTTATCGGCCAGGTCGCCCAGGATGGCATCCCGGTATCCGGGGTGACACGGTACTCGCGTTCAAGCAATAGCTTGACCATGTGCGAGCCGATGTAGCCCGCGCCGCCGATGACTAAGATGTTTTTATTGGGCATTTAAATGGTTCGTTGTAGCGCTTAAAAAACGCATGTATTCCAACAGGATAGGCAGCTTTTCATCAAAGCAAGCGCGATGTTTTTTTAGATTCCCCGGCTGATTTTAACAAAATGGCATTTTTTCAATGAATTATTGCAGAAATGCGAAATCGATCTTGTGGGTAAGGGCAAGGGGTGTGCCAATTTGGTGAGTGGAGTCCGTTGAGTGGACTGGCGGATTATGAGATGACCTTTAGGTGCTCAGTCAATGCCTCGCCAACGGCATCAAGGGGAATGCCCCGATCCAGGGTAACAAAACGCCCGCCTTGCTGGACAGCAAGTGCCAACAAATAGGCATCGGTTACATGCCGAGAACTTAGAATCCGGTTCCAAATCAGGATGCCAGGATGCAACAGGCTGATGGAGTCAGCCCAGAATGCGTGAGATGGGTGTTGGGTTGCTTCTGTAAGCCGCTCGGCCACTTGTGCGGCGGGTACCGGATTGGGGTAACCCGGTTGAGAAAGGATACGGATGCATCCGTTTTGAGTGATTGGACTCGAAGCCCAGCCCTCGTCAATGTGGCTGGCAAGCCAATCGGTTACCAAACCGTGATGTAGGTGGCTGCCATCAAGCAATGCGATCAGGACGTTTACATCCAATAGGGCGCGCATTACACCCCTTCAGTTTCACGCAGGCGATTTACCGTATCGTTCGTTACGACAGCTCTGCCCGCCAGGAAAGGGCGAAACCCCGCAACGGATTGAGGCCCCGAATCGGTATTCTCAGAAATCGTGGATTGCCCGGCCTGTCCCGTCAGAACTCTCCGCAGTAGCCGGGATACCACTTGCCCGGCCGACAAATTTTGGCTTCTGGCGAGTTCCTTTGCCGCCGCCAGAACATCTTCGTCTATATCCAGCGTTGTTCTCATTTCAAGCCCCTTGAAGTGATGTGTTGATGTTATGATGCTACAGCATCAATCTCCGTAATACAAGCTGAGTAGCAACAATCCTCAGCCACCATGAACTCGTTATTATTGAACCCCCCTAAGTAGCGTCGGCATCCTTGCCGGCAAATCGGCTTGGTTTAATCTGGCTGAGTTTCATACCTAATCAGGATGCTTTTTTTGGAGAGGTAGCCACCTATGCGCAGCATTAAAACCGTAGTCATAGCTTGCACCGCGCTGCTGGCCGCCGTGGCGCCCTGGCGTGGTGGCGCCGAGCATTTCCAGGCCACCCCCTCGGATTATGCCGCCAAGCTGCTGCGCCTGGCCGCGGGCGACACGCTGATGCTTGAGCCTGGCATTTACCGGGCGGGGCTGCGCCTGCATCAGCTTCAAGGCACGCCGGATAAACCGATCGTGATCACCGGCCCGGCCGGTTCTTCGGCAACCTTTTTGGCGGCGTCCGGCCGCAACACCATCAGCATCCTGAATGCCGCGCATCTCGTCGTGAAAAATCTTGTGCTGGACGGCCAAGGTCTGCCGGTGGATGGCGTGAAGTGCGAAGGCCATGCCGAGTGGGCGCACCACATCACGCTCGAAAATCTGATCATCCGCGGCCATGGCAATAATCAACAGACGGTGGGCATCTCCACCAAATGCCCGGCGTGGAATTGGGTGATTCGCCATAACGTGATCGAGGGAGCGGGGACGGGAATGTATCTCGGCAACTCGGATGGGCGCGCGCCGTTTATCGCGGGGCTGATCGAGCACAACTTGATTGTCGATACGCTTGGTTATAACTTGCAGATTAAACACCAGCAGCCGCGCCCCGCGTTGCCGGGCATGCCGAATGAAAAAAGCGCGACCATCATCCGCCACAATGTGTTCAGCAAGGCGCAGGGCGGGTCGAAAGAGATGGCGCGGCCGAATGTGCTGGTGGGGCATTGGCCGCTCGCCGGGCCGGGGGCGGACGATCAGTATTTCATCTACGGCAATTTCTTTTACCAGAATCCGCATGAAGCGCTGTTTCAAGGCGAGGGCAATATCGCGCTGTACAATAATTTGTTCGTGAATCATGCCGGTGATGCGGTGCGGATTCAGCCGCACAACGACACGCCGCGTGATGTGGCGGTGTTCCGCAATACGGTGATGGCCAAGGGGGCGGGCATTACGCTGGCGCGGCGCGAGGGCGATCCTCCTTATCCACAATTGGTATCGGCGAATAGCCTGTTCGCCAATCCCCCGCTGCACGGCGCCGCCATGGAGATGAATTTAACCGGTTCATTCGACCAAGCCGGCGATTATCTGGTTCGGCCATTCGCGCCCTTGGGCGAGATGGATTTGAGGCCGAAGGCGGGTAAAGGATCGAAAAAAGCGAAAGCTAAAACGCATTTTGAAATATACCCAGAGGCTGACCGGGATTTTGATGTTAGTTTGCGCGGCGCCGATGTAGTGGGCGCCTATGCGCCAGAAAAAAAAGGACTTCGCTGGCTGCCGGTGCTGGAGATTAAGCCGCCTGCTGGGGAGCGTTAGCGTATTATCGCTTAGCCGATATTGGAGGAGCGGGGATGCATTCTCCGGCTGAAAAAACCCATGATTATCCGCGCGCCAGCCGCGCATTGCTGCTGTGGCTCGCGCTCGGCTATTTGACGTTTGCGGTGTATGGCAGTCTGGTGCCCTTGGATTTTCATGGTCGGCCGCTGGCGGAGGCGTGGCTCGCCTTTCGCGATATCCGCTATCTGAACCTCTCGATCGGTTCGCGCGCAGATTGGGTGGCGAACATTCTGTTGTTTATTCCTTTGGCGTTCTTGTGGAGCGGCGTGCTGTGGCCGGCGCGCGGCGTGATTCGGCGCGCGCTGGTGGTGCTCGGGGTGTTCGTTGCTTGCATGGGTCTCAGCCTGGCAATCGAATTTACGCAGTTGTTTTTTCCGCCGCGCACGGTGTCGCTGAATGACATTCTGGCGGAGAGCATCGGGGCGGCGGCGGGCGTAATGGCCTGGCTAGCATTCGGTTCGCGCCTCATGGCATGGCTTGCCGGTTGGCGCAGCGCTCATTCGCCATTGGATGTATGGGGCCGGGTGCTTTACCTGTATCTGTTCGTGCTGTTTGCCTACAATGTGCTGCCGCTCGATCTCACGCTCAGCCCGGTCGAAATTTTTCATAAATGGCGCGAGGGGCGGGTGGTGTTGGCGCCGTTCTCTTTCGTTTTCGCCAATCCGATCGAAGAGGTGTATGGCTTATTAACCGACATCTTGATTTGGATGCCGGTTGCGTTCTTGTGGCGCTTCGCGCGCCCCGCTTCGCGCCTGAAGCCCTTGCTCGCTGTCGTATTGATTGCGTCGCTGCTCGAATTTCTCCAACTGTTCGTCTACTCACGCGTCAGTGATGTGACGGATATTTTTACTGCGGCACTCGGCGCGGGGGTGGGCGCGTGGCTGAGCGGACGCTGGGCCGGGCCAGCGCAGGAGGGCGGCGCATCGCATTCGCGGGCTTGGCTGTGGCTGGGTTTTGCGTTGTTGTGGATTGGCGTATTAGCGGCGATTTTTTGGTATCCATTCGATTTTCACACCGGGCGCGCGTTTTTAGCCGAGCGCTTGCAGAGCCTGCACAAGGTTCCGTTTGAAGCGTATTACTATGGGACGGAATACCGGGCGGTGACGGAGGTGCTGCACAAAACCGGTTTCTTCCTGCCGCTGGGTTTGTTGCTGGCGTTGGGGGTGGCGCAAATCCGGCATTATTCCTGGCGGCAAATTGCCGATTGGGGCGCGTTGATCGCGATCGGCTTGGCGGCATTCGGGATCGAGGCCGGCCAGTTGTTCATGCCGGGCAAGAATGCGGATATTACGGACTGGGTGCTGGAGACCATGGGCGGCGTGGCAGGCTATGCCGGCGCAAGGCTGCTGGGCGCGCGGTTGCGCAATCATCAAAACAGCAACAAGAAAATCGGCCATGCATGGAAGGCCAACGCCGGCCTAACTGCTGCGCAAGATTCACTTCGTGTTAATCGGCCAGCCGCCGTTCGGGATAGCGACCATGCGTGATGTTGCCTTGCTGCTGATGCTGTTCGCGCTGGCGTGGGCGGCGCTCGCCCGGCCGTGGGTGGGGGTCATTGCGCTGGCGGTGGTGGGCTTTTTGCATCCGCAGGGTTACGCGACCGGTTTCATGCGCGATTTTCCGGCGTATCTGGTGCTGTTTGGCGTGGTGTGCGCCGCGCTGGCGAAAGCGCTGGCGTTTGACAAGCTGCGGCCCCGCTTGCCAAGGGATTGGCGGTTGGCCGTGCTCGCGTTGTTATGGGGCTGGTTTGCCGTCACCAGCTATGTGAGCATCAATCCTTGGGCGGCGTGGCCGAAGCTGTGGGAGGTGATGAAAATCTTGCCGCCTTTGCTGCTCATGCTGGCGCTGATCGATACCCGCGACAAGCTGTTCTATTTGATCGTTGCGATGACGCTCGCGATTGCCCTGGTCACGGTGAAGGGCGGGTATTGGGCGGTGATGACCGGCTTCCAGGATCGCGTGTACGGCCCGCCCGGCAGCCAATACGGGGACAATAATGAGTTTGCCATAGCGGTCACGATGACGATCCCTTTGTTGGTTTTATGGCGGCATGAGGCGCGCGATAAAACTTTGCGCTGGGTCATCGCGGGCGCGATTGCCCTCAGCTACGCCGCCGCGCTGTCGTCTTGGTCGCGCGGCGCATTGTTGAGCTTGACGGCGGTGACCTTGCTTCTGGTTTGGCATAGCCGGCGCAAGCTGCTGTTTCTGCCGCTACTCGCCCTGGCCGTGGCGCTGGTGTTGATCAGCCTGCCGGAAACGTGGTTCAGCCGCATGGAAACGATCGCCAACTTTCAAAACGAAGGTTCGGCCCAAGGGCGGCTCGAAGCGTGGAGAATCGCCTTGGATTTGGTGCGCGAGCAGCCCGTTTTCGGTGGGGGGTTCGAGGGTTGGATCTACGCCACGCTATCCACGGGCGGCTCCCGTGATTGGCACAACGCCTATCTTGAGATGGCGGCCGAGCATGGCTTAGTCGGACTCGGTTTATGGGCGCTGCTGCTGTTCGGGAGCATGGCAAGCCTGACGCGGCTAATCATGCAAGCCAAATCCCACAAGCTTGAGTGGGTGCATACCTACGGCGCCATGCTGCGGACATCGCTGGCGGGCTATGCGGTTGGGGCAATCTTTTTGGGGATCGCTTATTGGGAGCTGCTGTATTGGCTGATTGGCGCAACGGTCATTTTGCGCCAGCTTGCGCGTCAGTCCTTATGCCAAGCCAAGCCGTCTTACCCATCGGGCGCCTTGACAGCCCCCGCCATATAAACACCAAAATCTTTGTCGGAGAATTTTACAGTTGCTGGCGGCATGGCCGCGATGGTTAGCGCTAACTACATGAATAGCCGGCAGTTTAGTTAGGTGGTATGCTAATTGCTGCTTAATTAATGAATTATTGGGCCACCCAATTCCAGGTTGCAGCCATTAACCGAGGCAAGATCATGCATGAGACTAAGCTAACGAATCGCCTGGGCCGCTTAATGTTGGCAGGCTTGAGCCTATTCCTGTTGGGGGCGGGCTCCGCCAATGCCGCCAGCTACAACATCATTCTCAAGGACCAGGCGGGTGCGCCGATCCTCTGCGCGGGTGGCGGGTTTACCTTTACCAAGTCCACGGCTGGCTCATTTCCACCGAGTGGCGCGTCGGTAACGATAAGAGATGGGTGCATCCTAAATATTCAAGGCGTCACCCTTACCCCGGGGACCTTGCAAGTGGTGGTGGTTACCACGACCGCGAACGGTCAGAACCAGGGTCCGAATGTGGAAGGCTTGAGCGGTACGCTGACCGGCACGCAAGGCGTGGATACCTACAAGATGACGTTCAGCCTGTCGGGCTCGGGCGCATCGGCTACGCGCGGCTATGTCCTGGAGCGGTTCGATGGCCTGGGGCAACTCCAGCAAACGGTTAACGGTTTGTACTATGTGCGCAATTACGCAAATCCCATACCCGAACCCGAAACCCTCGCTTTGTTGTTGGCCGGCCTGGGCGCGCTCGGTTTTATTGCAAAGAAACGCCGCCGCGTTTAACGGCATCGGTCCGGGTGCTTGGTTTGATTAAGACTGGGCAGCGGACGCGACGGGGGGGGTGATGCGCCTCCCGCCTTCCACACCAACCATCTCGCCGCATTCCAACGCCAGGCTGCACCTGCTCTTGCCTTTGGGCCTGTTCAGCGCCGCTTGGGCCGCAATTTTTTACCATCTCAATTTTCCATTTTCTGAAGCATCGCAGCTTCATGCGGCGGTTCTGCTTGGGCCGCTGGGCGGCGGCTTTCATTTTGGTTATTTGCTGCTCGGGCTTTTTTTGGGGGTCTGCTGGCAAGGGGCGCTGCGATTTGATGGCAAGCCGCTGCTACAGGCCGGCGTAACGTTGGGCTTGTTCATTGCACTGGCTGCTTTTCCCCTTCTGTTAAATATGGCGAGAGGGATTCCGCTGCTTGCAATGGGGCTGAGCGGCGGCATGGCCGCCTATGGCGTGGGATGTGCAGCGGGAATAGCGCTTTATGGCTTGCTTGGGCGGTGGCTCGCGCCCAAGCTGGAGCAGTTCAGCGGCGCCGGGTTGCTCTGGGCGATAGTGACCTGGTTACCGGTAATTTTCTTGCTGTTGCCTTGGGAATCGATGGGCTTGGCAAAAAGCGATGGCGGTTATTTCGCTGAGATCGCGCAACGCTATTACGCCTTGATCAAGGCGGCGATGCTATGGGCGCCAGTGGGCGTGGTGTTTGTGTTATTGGAACGGCAAGCCGTGCTGCGCAGGTGGGGGGTAGCGGCGCTGATAAGTTATTTTCTGGTCGCACTCGGCTTGCCCGATATGGTGCTGCAATGGCGCGATACGCTGGAAATATGGAGTGCATTCCCGGGCATGGCTGCCGGCATCTGGTTGGGCGAGCGCACGCTTGGGAACGCTTTTTCCATGCAAGCGGCAGCGGGGCAGGGGGTGAGCGCGGCATCTCAACTATCCATGCCGTCAAGTTTGGGGCGTAAACCGGCGCACCACCCCCGCCACCGTTCGCGGCGGCGTGCCCGGACAGCCAACCACGGCGGGGGCGTGCTGCTTGGGGCGAGCCGCATTTTATCGATAGTGTTGTTGCTTGGCGTGGGTGTGGCGCTCATCGATTTTCCGCGCTGGGGTGCGCTGCTCGCCGGCGGATTTCTGGTTTATCTAGCGTTGTTGTGGCGTTACCCTAACGCGTGGCTGCTCATCCTGCCCGCGGCCTTACCGCTGTTTGATCTCGCTTTTTGGACCGGGCGTTTTTTTCTCGATGAATTCGATTTGCTCTTGGCGGTCACGCTGGCGGCGCTGCTTTGGCGTGCGCCTGGGAGGCGCATCGAGACCGGCTTTTCTCCGCCGTATTTGCTTATCTTCTTGCTTGGCGCATCGGTGCTGATCAGCGGCGGGATCGGATTGTTTCCCCTGCAAGCGCTGGATGCCAATGCCTTCGCTGCCTATTGGAGCCATTACAACAGCCTGCGTGTGGCAAAGGGATTTATGTGGGGCGTGATTTTGTTTTTTCTGCTGCGCCCCTGCCTGAGTGAGGCGCGGCTGATGAAGCTGTTTTCGGCGGGCATGCTCTTGGGGCTGGCGGGCGTGGCAAGCGCGGCGCTGTGGGAATATTGGCGCTTCAGCGGCAGCAGCGCGCCTGACTATCGGGTGACGGCGACTTTTTCCAGCATGCATATTGGCGGCGGGCATATCGAGGCGTATCTGGTGTTTGCCCTGCCTTTTGCCTGGATAGTGCTTTGGCAGGAGAAAAGAACCTGGATCAAGGCAGCCGCCATGGCGGTATTTCTCCTGGCCATCTATGCGGTGATCACGACTGTCGCGCGCGGCGGTATCGTGGCCCTGGCGGTGGTATTCGCCGTGTTGGCTTTGGGCGTGTATCGCAGCTTGCGTGCGCAGGGTTTGCCGCGCGCTTTGCGCTATACCGCCAACGCTATCCTGGTTGGCGGGGCCGTGTTGCTTGTGGCGGGGCTTTCGACCGCCACTTTCCTGCAGCAACGCTTCACCCAAACCGAAGCCGATGCGCAAACCCGATTTGCGCACTGGACCCAAGCCTTAAGCTTGCTGCAAAACAATTGGAGCGAACAGCTTTTCGGCGCGGGGCTAGGCGCCTTTCCCGAGCGCTATTTGTACGGCAATTTCGATACCTCGATGGGGAGCTATCGCTATCAGACCGAAGGCGATAAGCGTTATCTCAGTTTGAATTCGGGTGGCACGCTGTATATGGCGCAGCCGGTCGCGGTAAGCTCCGGCACGCTGTATTCCCTCGAACTGGAGGTGCGCTCAAACGACCAAACCAAGCAACTCGATGTCTCGATCTGCGAGAAAAAATTATTCAATTCCCATCTTTGCCAATGGCTGAGCGTCCCGGTTGCGCCGGGCGCGGGGTGGCAGCGTCGAAGCCTTGTCTTTTCCAGCGGGCAGGTGGGGCAAGGCGCGTGGTGGCTTAGCCGGCCCGTGCAGTTATCGCTGTTCAATCCACAAGACAAAGGCGTCGTGGATGTCGATGCGATCCGCCTGCTTGATCCCGGCGGCGCCAATCTCATCTCGAACGGCGACTTCACGCAAGGCGGAGATTTTTGGTTCTTTAAATCGGGGAACCATTTGCCTTGGCACATAAAAAACATGTGGGTCCACCTGACTTTTGAGCAAGGTTTAGTGGGCTTGGCGATTTTTTGCGCTTTGACTATCGTGGCGCTGTGGCGCCTGGGGCGCCGCTGGTGGGCGGGTGACCCGCTCGCGACTGCATGGCTGGCCGGTACCGGCGGCTTGCTCACGATAGGGTTTGTGGATAGCTTGCTCGATGCGCCGCGTCTGGCGCTGCTGCTGGTTTTGGCTTTGCTGGTGGGCGCCGCGCATCACGCGCGGCGTAGTGCCGGCCGCGCTTAGTTCAGGCCTCGTTCTGCCACTCCCATAAGGCCAAGGCGCAGCCCAATGCAAGATAAGGCCAGGCCTCGGCGACCAGATAGGCGATCCCGGTACTGTTGAAGAGCAGTTGCGGTTTGGCGGCGAGATCCGGCGTGACGCCGGTCGCGGTCATGAACGGCACGCCATGGAATAATTTGATAAGGATAAAGGCGCACAGCACGCTGGCCACGAGCGGATAGGGTGAATGCCCTTTTCTGAAATATAACAAGGCGAGCATCGCGCTGGCGCCGATGCCCAGGCCGAGCAGGGCTTCCAGCGACAGCAAGCGCGCGAGCACGGAGAATTTGACGAGCAAGGCCGCTGCGGCAAACTTGAGCAGGATGGCGGCCAAGGTCAGCGTGATGACGCCGCTCAACACCCGCCGATCCGGCCGCAGCAAGATAGAAATGAAGAGGCCGAGGCTGGCGATTTCCAGCGCGAAAATCAGCGCGGTGATGGGTTTGAATTGATGCAGCGAGGCCGGCTCCCAATACGGCAGGAACCCGAGGTGCAAGCCGCCGGCCACCAGCGCGGGCGCTTGCAAATTGACTTGCGACAACAGCCAAAGCCCAAGCAGGATCAAGCCGGCGTTGATGATCCAGCCGGGCCGGAACCAATGCCGGCGCAATGCCGCCAGCCGGGTGAATAAACCACTGCGCGCGGAGAAAAGCGGTGATATCGCCGCGCCGAACGCCGTGCCCAGCGTGTTGGCGGCGATGTCCACATTCGATGCGACGCGCTGCGGCACGAACAATTGCGCGCACTCCATGGCGAGACTCAAGCCCGCGCCGAACGCACACACCATCAACCAGTGATTCAAGGTGAACCGATGCCGGAAAAAAGCGCGCGCCGCGAATACGCCGAGCGGCATATACACGAAATAGTTGGTGATGAGATCGGTGCGGGTGATCGTTTCCGGCCACGGCGCCCAAAGAAACGCCGGATCGAATGTGCGCGCGTCTTGCCACTGGCTCAGCGGATAGAGGCTCCCGCTGACCAAGAGCGCGCAATAGGTCGCGAGTAACAGCATCCAAAAATTGATGGTGCGTGGTGGGTGCAAAAGGGGCTCGGGGCTATGGGTTGTGATGGGATATTAAAGCAACTTCCGGTATCCTTCTATGCTTTAAATACGCGGTTTGCGTTACGCGAGGAAGCTATTTCGTGCCTGATTTCGATGTGTTCAACGGCGATGCGGACGGTATTTGCGCCTTGCATCAATTACGTCTGAGCGAGCCGCGCGAAGCCACGCTAGTCACCGGCGTGAAGCGCGATATCGCGCTGCTCGACCGGGTCGATGCGCGGGGCGGGGATCGCGTGACGGTGCTGGATGTCTCGCTCAAAACCAATCGCGATGCATTGCTGCGCTTGCTGGATGCGGGCGCGCAGGTGGCGTACTTCGATCACCATCAGGCCGGGGATATTCCCGCGCATCCGAATCTGCATGCGCATATCGATACGCACGCCGAAGTGTGCACCAGCCTGTTGGTGAATCGGCATCTGGCCGGCCGGCATCTGGTGTGGGCGGTGGTGGCGGCGTTTGGGGATAATCTCGCGGACGTGGCGCGGCGCGAAGCGGCGCCGCTGGGGCTGGGCGTATCGGCCTTAAGCGAATTGCAAACCCTGGGCGAGTGCCTCAACTACAACGGTTATGGCGAGTCGCCCGAGGATTTGTTTTTTCATCCGGCCGAGTTGTATCGTGAACTGCATCGGCATGCCGATCCATTTAGCTTCATGCGCGAGACGGCAACGTTTCAAACGCTCAGCCGGGGCTACGCGCAGGATATGGGGCAGGCGCGCGCCATGCAGCCGATGCAGGCGAACGATGTCGGTGTGGTGTATAGACTACCCAACGCCGCATGGGCGCGCCGGGTGTCGGGCGTATTCGGTAATGACTTGGCCATGGGCGCTCCCGGCCTTGCGCACGCGGTGTTGACGCAAAAAGACAGCGGCTATCTGGTGAGCGTGCGCGCGCCCGTTTCCGTGCGACAGGGTGCAGATACCTTGTGCGCCCAGTTTGAAACAGGCGGCGGGCGCAAAGGGGCGGCGGGCATTAATCATTTGCCGGAGAGTGAACTGCCGCGGTTTCTCCAACTTTTTGATACCACTTTTCGGGCGTTGCGTACCCTCTAATATGAATAATCTTATCGCACCCTACACCGGCAAGCTCACCGCCTTGCTCGGCACCCCAGAACGCCAAGCCGCGCTGAAACTTGAGGCGCGTGACCTGGTTTCGATCGATCTCACCCCGCGCCAAACCGCGGATTTGGAGCTGCTGATCAATGGCGGCTATTCGCCTTTGACGGGCTATATGAACCGCGCCGATTACGATAGCGTGACGGCCTCGATGCGGCTTGCCAACGGTACGTTTTGGCCGGTGCCGATTGCACTCGAAGTGGCAGAGAAAATCGGCGCCAACTTGGCGCCGGGTGCGCGCGTGGCACTGCGCGACGCGGAAGGATTCATGCTTGCGGTGTTGACCGTAGGTGATGCGTGGCCGGTCGATGGCAAGGTGCGCATCGGCGGTGCATTGGAGGGCGCGGGCTTGCCGCAACACCACGATTTCACCGAGCTGCGCCAAACGCCGGAGGACATGCGCCGCCAATTCGCACGCCGTGGCTGGCGCCGCATTCTGGCCTATCAACCCGAGCATGCGCTGTTTCGTCCGCAGTACGATTTCATTGTCGAGCGCGCGCGCAGTCATGAAGCAAGCTTGCTGCTGCACCCGGTGGCGGGCGAGATGCCGGCCGACGAGGTGGAATACTTTGCGCGCATTCACGGCTATCAAGCGGTATTGGCGCGTTCCACCCTTGCCAGCACCGCCTTGGCCTTGTTGCCCTTGCCGGATCACGGCGGCGGCTTGCGTGCGGCGTTGTTGAAGGCAATCGTTGCGCGCAATTACGGTTGCACCCATGTGGTGCTGGATGGCGTGCCTGATGCCGAACTCGCGCCTTATTGTGCCGGCTTGGGCCTGCACCTTATAGGCTTGCCCGCGATGGTGTATGTGGAAGCCGAAGGCAAGCACTTGCCAACTGCAAAAGCCCACGGCTTGGTGACGCAAGAGATTCTCTCCGCCGAAGAGGTGCAGCGCCGGCTCGAACGCGGCCAGGACATCCCCGAATGGTTTGCCTTCCCCGAGGTGGTGGCCGCGCTACGCCGCGCTTATCCGCCGCGCCCTAAGCAAGGCGTGTGCATTTTCTTTACCGGGTTTTCCGGCTCGGGCAAATCCACCCTCGCCAAGGCCTTGATGGTGCGCTTGCTGGAATTGGGCGGGCGCCAAGTCACCCTGCTCGACGGCGATATCGTGCGCAAACATTTGTCGAGCGAACTCGGCTTCTCGCGCGAGCACCGCGACCTCAATATCCGCCGCATAGGCTATGTCGCGAGCGAGATCGTCAAACATCGCGGCGTGGCGATTTGCGCGCCGATCGCACCCTATGCCGCCACCCGCCACGCCGTGCGCCACATGATCGAACAATACGGCGGCTTCTTCGAAATCCACGTCGCCACCCCGATCGAAGTGTGCGAATCGCGCGACCGCAAGGGACTTTACGCCAAGGCGCGCGCCGGCTTGGTGAAGGAATTCACCGGCGTATCCGATCCGTATGAAATTCCCGAATCGCCGGAATTATCGATCGACACTTCCGATATCGGCGTGGATGAGGCGGTGCAGCGGATATTGCTTAAGCTGGAGCGGGAAGGGTATTTGCGCTAGCAGGCCATCTATGAATAAGAAGCACATCCTGACCAAGGGCAAAAAGGCCAAAGCCGAGCAACTTGCGCTTGATAACCGCTGGGAAGAGGCCCAGTCGTTGTATGCGAGTGTTTGTAAGTCCGATCCGATGGATGTGGAAGCTTGGGTCAAGTTGAGCGCAACCCAGTTTCGCCTTGGTCGATACGATGAAGCTGAGTCATGCGCGCGTCGAGCTATTATGCTCGCACCAAATTTGGCTTTTGCCCAGCACACCTTAGCCACGGTTCTGCAACATCAGGGGAAGCTGGACGAGGCCTCCACTGTATTGCAGGATGCCTTGGCAAAAAGTCCCAACTCCCCGGAGGTTCTCGCCAATCTGGCGCGCTTGTGGGAGAAACAGGGGCGTGTGAAGGATGCATTTGATCTCTATCGCCGAGCACTGGACTTGCATCCTGACTCCCTGTACGCGCTCGCTAAGAGAGGAGAGTTGCTGGAAAAAGAAGGCCGTTTGGCTGAAGCCGAAGAAATGATTGTGCGCGGCCTTGCCCAAGCACCCGGCCACCCGGTACTCAATCTGGCTGCGGCCCGGCTCGACCGGCGTGCGGGCCGTCATGCCGAGGCAGTGGCCCGGCTAGAAGCTGCGCTTAATCACCCCATGTCTCAGGAGACCGGCATGGAAATCCACCTTATGCTCGGCCAGCTCCATGACCGCCTTGATAATACGAAGAAGGTTCTGCCCCATCTGATCGAGGGCAAGCGCCGTATGGCTCTGGTCGCCGATCCTGATGGCAGCGCTCACGCTCGATTCTTGGCCAGAGTCGAAATCGCCCGCGCCTGGGTGACCGACCGCTTTGTGGCTTCCTTTCAGGCTGAGCTATCCTCGCCCGATGAAACCCCGATTTTCTTGATTGGCTTCCCGCGTTCCGGCACCACCCTGCTGGAACAGGTGCTGGATAGCCACCCAAGCTTGCAGACGCTGGATGAAAAACCCATGGCCGAAGTGATGGAGCGGGCTTTCTTCGATATGACCGGAGGCGGCCCCGATGCGTTGTCAAACTTGTCAGATGAACAAATTGCCAGCCTACGCCAAGTCTATTGGGGGGAAACGGTGCGCCATTGTGACCGGCAAGCCCACGCTTGGCTGGTGGACAAGCTGCCTCTGAACATTGCTCGCGTCCCACTCCTCTGGCGGGTCTTTCCTCAAGCCCGCTTCATTCTGGCTGTTCGCCATCCTTGCGATGTCACATTGAGCTGCCTCATGCAGAACTTTGGCCATAACGATGCCATGGCCGGCTTCGTAAACCTTGAACGAGTCGCTGATACCTACGCGCGGGTGATGGGCGCCTGGCGCGAATATGTGGAACGCATGCCGCTTTGCTGGCAGCGTATCCGCTATGAGGATCTGATCACAAATTTTGAAGTAGAAACCCGTTTGTTACTTGAATTCCTTGGAGTGGGCTGGAGCGATACCGTGCTAGAGCATACCCAACATGCGCAGAATCGCGGCATCATCAACACCCCGAGCTATCATCAAGTTACTCAGCCCATCTACCAGCACGCAAAATATCGCTGGGAACGCTACGCGAATGAATTCGATTCGCTGTTGCCCACCTTGTCCCCCTTCATCGAATACTTCGGATATACGATGTAAAGGGGAAATTCTGGCGCCGTGATGCCGTCGATCAGGACTTGCGGCGACCGATGTTCCACCTACGCCAGCGGTCGTTAAGTCAATTTGCTCGACTACCCAACCGCGGCTGTACCAGCCGCCAAATTGGGTCCACGTAGCGCCTTGTGTGCCGCCACCGATGGCACCAGCAGAAATGAATCCACGACTTACCAAGGTAGCACTAAGGGTATCGTCCGTCAGAGTCAGAGAGAAATAGTCAGTGCAGCGAATTCTGTTGAAGTTGGAGCGGGAAGGGTATCTGCGCTGACGGCGCACGGGAGGCGGATGAAAAAAAGCCCGGCAGTTTCCTGCCGGGCTTTTATCGAGTGAAAATGTTGTGCCTTATGCGTGCTTCCGGCGCAGGCCAAAAGCCAAGCCAAGCAGCCCCAAGCCCAACAGCGGCAGGGTGTCCGGCTCGGGCGTCGGGCAGGGGGGTTGACCGGGCTGCCCGCATTGGGTCGGGGTTTGGCCGCCGAAACCATCCAGATACACATAGCCAGCGTGGCCGCCGTAGGGGCAGTCGGACGCCAGCAGGGTCAGGGTGAAGTCATGACCGACCGCACCTAAAGCCACTAAATCGATTTGTTCGACTACCCACCCACTACTGTACCAGGTGCCATATATTGGCGCAGGCGCTGCATATGGAGTCCACGTAACGCCACTTGTGCCACCGCCGATGGAGCCCGCAGAGCTGTAGCCACGGTTCACGATGTTCGTGCTGTTGGTGTCGTCGCGCAGGGTCAGCGAAAAGTAGTCCGAGTTGGCCAAGCCGTGAGAGGATTCCAGCACCGCGTTCCACGCAAAGTAGATGTTGTTGTCCGTATAGTTGATTACCGATTGCCGGATAGTGGAAACCGAGTAGTTGTTGAGGTTGTTGTTCACACGCACGGAGTTGCTGCCGTTGAAGACCGTATTCGCGCTTGTGATGGGATCGACGCCGCCGGTCATAAGGGTGTTGGTGGGGAGGCCACCGTTATAGGCTGTGGGGTTAACTGGTGCGGGGGGTGCGCCATACCAAGTGCCACCGCCGCCAGTCCAGCCACCCAAGTTGCCGTCTTCGAAACCGCCGTTAGTGAAGGTGGCGGCATAAGCGGAGCCGCCGGCCATTAATGATAAAGCTAATGCGATTGTTGATTTTTTCATGATGATCTCCACTGTAAAAAAATGGTGTATCTGGTTTAAAAACCGAAAAATTCTTCACTTAGTGAATAAATAAGCATAGGGCGTGCCATGTTTAGATTTATATTAGCAATCAAATGGTTAGTATTTTATGCCGATGCTTGATTTTAATGAACTGTAAAATTTTCCGACTTTGATTGCAGCCGGTATATAGTGGTCGGACTCGACTTAATTTTGTGGGATATCGGGTATTGCGCAAATAAAAAGCCCGGACAGGCAAATCTGTCCGGGCTTTTATAAACGGCTATTGCGCTGATTGCTTAAGCAGTTTGCTTGCGGCGGGTAGCGGCCAGACCGGCCAGACCCAGGCCCAGCAATGCGAGGGAGGCCGGCTCCGGAACCTGAGCTTGAGCCGCATCGAAATAGCCAAAGGTTTGCTCGGGGCCGCCACCATCCAGGGTGTTGCGTGACGCATATTCGACGGTGTAGGTGCCTGCGGCCAGCGCGGTAAAGGACCAAGCGGTCCACGGGCCATTGTAGCCCGACGGGAGTCCCGTTCCGTCAAGATAGAACGGTTGGGCGATCTGTGCGCCTGCAGCGTCGAGGATGCGCACCCTGGCCCCATCGTAAAAAGAAGGATAGTCACCCCAGTCGAAGGCCGCCTGCCCGCCGATGGTTTCGCCCGCCGCAAGCGCCAGCGACTGCGTCACGGTTTGCCACACGTTTGCGCTGCCAGACATGATCGCCAAAAAATAGCTGCCTTCCGGCGGAAGGTAGGTTATGGCGCCGCCGTAGGTAGTGCTATTGCTGGTGACCACCGTTGCCGCGCCTCCAGAGAGGCTCGCGGTCCAGCCTGTGAGGCCGCTTTCGAATCCGGGATTGAGCAAGGCGGCTTGTGCGCTACCGGCCCCCAGGACAAGCGCTGTGGCGATAAACAAGGTTTTGATTTTGTTGGTGTTCATGGCATGCTCCTAAAAAATAAATGAGTTCAAACCCGATTTCCAAGCTTCTATTAATCATTATCGTATTGCTCTTACCAATCATTAAGCATCATCCATGCCAACAGAAAACATAAAATTTAATCCCCTTTAATTACAATATGTTAAATTCTTAAAATGTGGGCAGAGGCAATTCGCTAGAAAAGTTTGAAGGGAGATTGTAAAAATTTTCGACATATACCTGGATGCTCAGAGCAATAGGGCGTCTGATTTTTTAACTCACCTTGCAAACACTTGGTTCTAACGGCAGCGGGCTGGAAACCGGCGCATGCCTTGGCGCGTCTCGCCGTGGGAAGCCCTGCGTGGCCAAGTCTATCTGGGGGAAGACAAGTTTCTCGATCGCATGGAAAAACTTGCGGCGGAACAAGACAAACAAGGCATCCCGGCAAGCCACCGCCAGCCGGCGCGCCCCGACGCGGAGGCGGTGCTGACAGTGGTGGCGAAGGCGTTTGGCGTCACGCCGGAACAGGTGCAAAATCGCCGCCATCAGCGGGCATTTCAAGCTTGGGCTTATTTGCTGCGCCGGGCGGTGAATCTGAGCCTGCGCGAGGTAGCGGGCAAAGCGGGCGTTTCGCCCGGCCGCATTTCGCAGATTCAGCGGACGATTGAAGCGGGGGAGCCCGATCCGGTGTTGGCTAAATTGAAGCGTAAGTATAAGGTAAAGGCCTGCCCCTTTTTTCCCTGACCCTTTTTTCTTTTTCCGTGCGAAAAACGGCGACCCTCAGGTCGCCGTTATGTCTGGACAGAAGCCTTGAATTACGCTGATTTGCGGCGGCGCATGACGCCAAAACCAGCTAGGCCGATACCCAGCAGCGCCAGCGAGGCGGGTTCGGGTACTACGTTATTGCGCGCGAAGGTGAGGTCGTCCAGCACATGCACAGCGTTGTACAGGCGGAAGCCGTAGATGTCGGCGCTGGCGCGGGAGATGCCGCGGAAGGCGCCGGCATCGGTCGCGCTCGGGGTCGAGATCGCGGCCAGCAGGCTGACGTTGTAGGTTTCGAGCGCGTTGTTGGCCGCGTCGAGCGCCTCGATGATGAATTGCTGCGCCGGGTCGCACTGCGAGCCGCCACAGGTGGCGTAGTTGACGAAACCACCGACCGAGCTGACCGGGCCATTGTTGAAGATGAACTGCGTGTAGTCGCCGGACGCGGAGGTGTTGTTCAGGCCGGTATAGCCACCGCGACCACTGGTCCAGTTGCCGTTATTGCCCAGGCCGTAGCCGCCATTGCCGATGACGGCGCTGGTGGAAGAAGACGACCAGTCGATGCTCTCCCCGACCAGCGAGCCAACGGCCACCGGACCGGCGCCGAAGGCAAAACCGCCCGGGAACTGGGAGAAATCAACGACCGAGCCCGCGAAAGACGCGGTGACGAGGGAGGCGTGCGCGGGGACCGTCAGGCCCAGCAATGCAACCGTGGCCGAACAGGCGGCAATCAATTGACGGGTGGTTCTGGATTTCATTTTGGTAGCTCCGTTTAATTAGTATAAAAAAGGGAAAAATGGGGTCGTGCACGATTTCTAAATTTTTAATCATTATCGTACTACCCTTGCAAGCCATTAAGCATCATCCATGCCAGAAGAGAATATAAAAATTAATTTCTGTTTAACTACAGCATGTTAAATGCTGACAGCGAGAGCGTCAGCATATCGTTTGAAAAGTTTCAAAACAAAACTGTAATAATTTCCGACATTCAAACGCTATGTTTCTGGCTTATCAAAGACCCCGCCACCATCCCCGCCACGCTCATCAAGAATCCTGCGAACTGAGGCGGGATGCCGTTCTCCGCAGCCAGGTATTCCAGCGGCAGCCAAGCCGCTAAGCCCAGGCCAATGGCCAGATAAGCCCCCTGGGCCGTGGCGCGCTTCCAATACAAGCCTGCCACAAGGGGGGTGAAGGCGACGACCAGCGTGACTTTGTAGGCGCTCTCCACCATTTTGTGAATGCCGGTGTTGGTGCCCAGCGCCCACAGGGCATACAGCGTCACGCACACGGCGAAGCCGGCCACCACCCAGCGCGTCAGCACCAGCATTTTGTGATCGGACAAATTGCGCCGGGTGAGCCAGCCCTTGAGAATGTTTTCGGAGATGGTGACCGAGGGCGCGAGCAAGGTGCCGGACGCGGTGCTCATGATGACGGCCAGCAGCGCGCCATAGAAAATCACCTGCGCCAGCAGCGGCAGATGGCCGGCCACCAGGGCGGGCAGAATTTTTTGCGCGTCGTCGGTCAGTAGCTTCGAAGTCAGCGCCGGGTCGATCAGATTGGCGGAATAGGCCAGAAACAGCGGTATCGCGGCGAAGATGAAATAGGCCACGCCACCCAGCACGGTGCCCCAGACCGCGACTTTTTCATTCTTCGCGGAGTTGGCGCGCTGGAACACGTCCTGCTGAGGAATCGATCCGAAGCCCATGGTGAGCAGCCCGGAGATGAAGGCGACCATGGCCACCGCATTGAGTTCGGGCCAGAAATGGAATTTGTGGTTGGCGGCCGCATGCTGCATCACCGGCGCCACGCCGCCGGCCATGTCCGCGACCAGCCAGGCGATATAGAACAAACCGATGACGATGATGATCATCTGGAAAAACGTGGTCAGCGCCACCGACCACATGCCGCCATACAGCGTATACAACAGCACCACCGCCGCGCCGATCAGGATGCCTTGCGCCTGGGTGATTTCGCCGCCGGAGAGCATGCTGAAAACCAGGCCGAGTGCGGTGATTTGCGCCGATACCCAGCCCAGATAGGACAAGGCGATGGCGACGCCGGCGATCACCTCCACCTTGCGCCCGAAGCGCTGGCGGTAGAAATCGCCGATGGTCAATAAATTCATGCGATACAGCTTGCGCGCGAAGAACAAGCCGAACAGCACCAGGCACAGCGACGCGCCGAAGGGATCGGAAATCAGCCCGCCCATGTCTTCCTTGAGGAAGGTGGCCGGAATACCCAGCACCGTTTCCGCGCCGAACCAAGTGGCGAACACCATGGCCATCACGATATACAGCGGCAGCGAACGGCCGGCGGTGATGTAGTCGCGCGCGTTGTGCACCTTGGTCGCGGCGTACATGCCGATGCCGATGGAGAGGACCAGATACAGGATGACGAAGCCGACGAGCATGGATTTCTCCCTCAACAAGGGCATCTCGCCATGAAGGTAAAATGCCTGGATATTTTTTTGAATGACCAACAGAGAGTACGTAGGGGCGAGGCATGCCTCGCCCGCTATCGCAAGCAGGCCGGGCATGCCCGGCCCCTACAGCCACAGGATTATAGCGGAGATTAAGGCCTGAACCAGAGCACCAGCGCCAGTGCGCCCAGCAGCACGGCGATGGCCATCAGCCAGCGATTGCGCTGGCGCTGTTCGGCCATGAGCAAGGCGAAGCCCTGCTCGATTTTTTCCATTGGGTCGCGGTTCATTGCTTCGTGCAGCAAGCGCGGCAGCTTCGGTAGAGTGATGGCCCACTGCGGCGCTTCTTCTTGCAGCGTGCGCAGCATGCCGCGCACGCCCATCTGCTCGCTCATCCAGCGTTCCAGGAACGGCTTGGCGGTTTGCCATAAATCCAGATCGGGGTCGAGCTGCCGCCCCAGGCCTTCGATGTTGAGCAGGGTTTTTTGCAGCAGCACCAATTGCGGCTGGATTTGCACATTGAATTCGCGTGAGGTTTCAAATAACCGCAGCAACACTTTTCCGAAGGAAATATCCTTCAATGGCTTGTCGAATACCGGCTCGCATACGGTGCGGATCGCGGCTTCGAATTCATCCATGCGCGTATCCGCCGGCGCCCAGCCGGCTTCGATGTGGGCGCGCGCCACACGTTTGTAATCGCGGCGGAAGAAGGCGAGAAAGTTCTGCGCCAGATAATTTTTATCCACCTCGGTGAGCGTGCCCATGATGCCGAAATCGAGGCCGATGTAGCGCCCGTCCGGCGTGACGAAGATGTTGCCGGGGTGCATGTCGGCGTGGAAAAACGCATCGCGGAAAACCTGCGTGAAGAAAATCTCCACGCCGTCGCGCGCGAGTTTGGGGATATCCACTCCCTGCCCACGCAGCTTTTCAACCTGGCTCACCGGCGTGCCGCGCATGCGTTGCATGACCATGACCTCGCGGTCGCAAAAATCCCAAAAAACTTCCGGCACCAGCAGCAGGCGCTCATCCGCGAAATTGCGCCGCAACTGGCTGGCGTTTGCCGCTTCACGCATGAGGTCGAGCTCGTAGTGCAGGTGCTTGGCGAATTCCGCCACCACTTCGCGCGGGCGCAGGCGCTGGCCGTCCTCGAACAGGCGTTCGACTAAGCCGGCGCCGATTTCCAGTAGTGCGATATCGTGTTCGATCACGGGACGAATGCCGGGGCGCAGGATTTTTACCGCCGCTTCACGCCCATCCGGCAGGCGCGCGAAGTGCACTTGCGCCACCGAGGCGCTGGCCACCGGCACTAAATTGAATTCGGGAAATACATCGTCGTAGCGCCGGCCATACACGCGATTCAAGGTCGCGATCACCAAATCGGCGGGAAACGGCGGCACTTGATCTTGCAGCTTGGCCAATTCATCGGCCAAGTCGGGCGGCAGCAAATCGCGCCGGGTCGATAGCACCTGGCCGAATTTGACGAAGATCGGGCCCAGGCGCTCCAACGCCCGGCGCAAGCGCACCGCGCGCGGCTCGGGCAAGTGGCGCCAGAAGAAAGCGATCCGGATCGCCGCGCGCAACCATTTCAGCCGCGCATGGGCGAGAAAAAACTCGTCCAGGCCGTATAGGGCGGCGATGTAGAGGATGTAGATGAGGCGGAAAATTCGCATTTTTTAACCACGAATAAACACGAATAAACACGAATAAAAACCCGAACGCCTGGCCAAGAAACCTTCGTACCCCGGAGGGTAGGCTGCGCGCTGTTTATTCGTGTTCATTCGTGGTTAAACAGCTTTTGAATTCGTTTGTCCAAATCATTCACCGCCGCCTCTACAGTCGCCACTTCTTGCGTGAACTGTGCCAAGTGGCGCGGCTTGGCCAGCAGCGCTTGCTCTTCGGTGAAATATTCACTGGCGCTTAAGGCAAAACGCTTGAGCGATTGCTCGCGCCAGGCGAACCAATTCTTGGCAAAGCCCGCGATGCGGTGCGCGAGCACGTCGCCGAACAGGCGGGATAAATCTTCTTCCGCCTCCCAAGTGAGCTGGCTCAGTATCTCGCGTAGCGCGGCGCCAAATTCGGCATCGCCTTCGATGGCGATGAGGTTCGGATCGCGCGGTTCGACGGCGAGGTAGCGCAAAAACCCAGTGGGGGTGGCAACCAGCGTAGCGTCGGGTGTGCCGCCGGTCGCTTGCTGCACCAGGCCGGATGCATCCAACGAGAAATTCAACATCGCCGGCGGCAGCCTGAGTTGAAACAGCTTGCCCGCGAAGGGCGCCAGCTTTTCACGTGACCAGGCATTTTGCGCGAGCACATGGTTGAAGGCGGCGGCGAAGGGGCTCACGTTTAGAATTTGTAGCCCTTATGCAGCGCCACCACGCCGCCGGTGAGATTGAAATAATCCACGCGCTCCAGGCCTGCGTCCTGCATCATCTTCTTCAATTCTTCTTGGCTCGGGTGCATGCGGATCGATTCGGCCAGGTAGCGGTAACTGGCTTCGTCCTTGGCCACGAGTTTGCCCATGACCGGCAAAATCTTGAAAGAATAAAAATCATAGAGCGGTGCGAGCGGCTTCCACACTTTGGAAAATTCCAGCACCAGCAAGCGCCCGCCGGGGCGCAGCACGCGGTGCATTTCCGCCAGCGCTACGTCTTTGTGCGTCATGTTGCGCAGCCCGAAAGCCACGGTGACGATATCGAAATAATTGCTGGGGAAAGGCAGCTTCTCGCCATCGCAAAGTACTGCGAGCGGGGTGAAACCTTGATCCAGCATGCGGTCGCGGCCCACGCCCAGCATGGAGCCGTTGATGTCGGTGAGCACGACCTGACCGCTGGCGCCGACCCGTTTGGCAAAAGCGCCGGCCAGATCGGCCGTGCCCCCCGCCACGTCCAGCACGCGGTTGCCGGGGCGCACCGCGCTTTGCTCGATGGTGAACGCCTTCCACAGCCGGTGCATGCCGGCCGACATCAGATCGTTCATCACGTCGTAGCGATTGGCGACGGAGTGGAATACTTCCGCCACTTTGCGCGCTTTTTCCTGTTCCTCGACTTGCTGATAACCGAAATGGGTGGTCATAGTATTTTTCCCCAAAATCAATTTGCCACAGAGATCACAGAGCACACAGAGGAAATGCAGCGGCTTAACCGTCAGTTCGCTCGTAAGCTGAAGGCAAGCACAAAACCACGAATCTGTCGCGTTTTTCTCTGTGGCCTCTGTGATCTCTGTGGCAAAACGGTTGTTCTTAAGTTTTATTTCGATTTGGGCCGGTGTTCAAACGCGGCGGGCATGGCGGAGGCCGGCTCGCGGCTGGCGCCGGCTTCTTTCATGCGTTCCAAGTAGCGCGCCCACAGTTCATCCTGATGGACCCCCAAGTTGTACAGATAATCCCAGGAGTAGATGCCCGAGTCGTGGCCGTCGGTGAACGCGAGGTTGATCGCATAAGTGCCGACCGGCTCGATGGCGGTGATTTCCGCATTGATCTTGCCCACTTGCAGCACTTCCTGGCCGGGGCCGTGGCCACGCACTTCGGCCGAGGGCGAATACACGCGCAGAAACTCGCACGGAAAGTTAAAACGAGTGTCGTCGGCGAAGGCGATTTCCAACAGGCGCGACTTTTGGTGCAGCTTGATCTCGGTCGGTGTCGGGGTTTCTGATGCAGCCATGGCAATTCCTTACGCTTAAAAAACAAGATCATACCCTAGTGTAGTGTTTCACTCTAAACGGTGCTTTCAGAGCGGTTTTGTGTTAAACACTACACTGCACCGGGGCTGGCCGAAATTGCTATAAACGGCAGGGTTATGGCGCGTTGGCCGGGGATGTCACGCAAACGTCACAGTAGCGTCATAATATGACCGGCTTTCAGTGTAGGGGTGAGGCATGCCTCGCCCGTAGCTGAATAATTCGGGCGAGGCATGCCTCGCCCCTACTAAGGAGTAAAGCCATGCCCGCAACCGTATTGGTAGTGGAAGACGAACCCGCGATCCAAGAGCTGATCGCATTCAACCTCAAGCAGGCCGGTCACATCGTGATGGCCGCGCCCAGCGCCGAGTCTGCACAGCATCTCATCAAGGAGGCGCTGCCGGATTTGATTCTGCTTGATTGGATGCTGCCCGGCATGAGCGGCATCGATTATGCGAAGAAGCTCAAGAATGATGGCTATACCAAGGCCATTCCCGTGATCATGCTCACCGCGCGCGGCGAAGAGCAGGATAAAGTGAAAGGCCTGGAGACCGGCGCCGACGACTATGTCACCAAGCCGTTCTCGCCGCGTGAATTGAATGCGCGCATCAAAGCCGTGTTGCGCCGGCGCGCGCCGCAAATGACCGACGAGCTGGTGGAGATCGCGGGGCTGGCGCTGGATCCCGTCACCCACCGCGTCACCGGCAACGGCGCGCCGGTCGAGCTCGGCCCGACCGAATTCCGCCTCTTGCATTTTCTGATGACGCATCCGGAGCGCGTGCATTCGCGCACGCAACTCCTCGACCGCGTGTGGGGCAACCAAGTGTTCGTGGAAGAACGCACGGTGGATGTGCACATCCGCCGTCTGCGCAAGGCGCTGGAGCCGACCCGGCATGATGCGCTGGTGCAAACCGTGCGCGGCGCGGGCTACCGCCTTTCGCAGCGCTGATCGCTATTGCTCCGGCTAGATGAAGTTTGAACAATGAAAATCATGAACCGCAGAGGACGCGGGGGACGCCGAGGAAAGGCAAGGCCGAAGCGGTTGATTTGCAGCGCCTGCTGAGTGGCGCGAATGTTTCGCTTATTCCTTGAATTACTCTGCGTCCTCCGCGTCCTCTGCGGTGAAAAGCCCTTTTCGTTATTGCAATGGGCATGCCGTAGCCGCGAGCGCCGTGCCATAATTAGCGCTGTTAAATTCTGCCTACCCTTCCATGCCCGGATTCTGGTTGCGACCGCTTTCTAATCTTGGATTGATCGCCCTGCTGGCGCTGATCATGTGGCCGATCGCGGGCGCGGTGTGGGCGTTGCTCGGGTTCAGCCTGTGCCTGCTCGGCTACATTCTTTTCAATTTGCGCCAATTAAAAGAACTCAATCGCTGGCTTTCCAATCCGCAGTTGCGCACCGTGCCGGAAGGCGAGGGCTTGTGGGAGGAAACCTTCGTTTTGCTGTATCAGCTCGCGCGGCGCCAGTCGGCGAGCCAGCAACAGTTATCCAAAGCGCTGCAGCGCTTTCAGCGCGCGGGCGAGGCCATGCCCGACGGCGTGGTGATGCTGGATGCGGGGGATCAAATCGAGTGGTTCAACCCGATCGCCGCCCAGCAATTTGGCCTGAATCTCGAAACCGATATCGGCCACCCCATCACCTATCTGCTGCGCCAAAGCCAATTCAACGAATATATCTCCGCGCATAATTACAGCGAGCCGCTGATTATGAAATCGGCGCGCAACCCGGAAGTCACGCTCTCGGTGCAATTGGTGCCTTTCGGCGATGATTTGAAATTATTACTGGCGCGCGATATCACCCGCTTCGAACAAGTGGAAACCATGCGCCGCGACTTCATCGCCAACGTGTCGCACGAGCTGCGCACGCCGCTCACGGTCATCGGCGGCTTCTTGGAATCGCTGCAGGATTACACCGATTTGAGCGAGGACAACCGCTCCCATTTCTTCAGCCTGATGCGCGATCAAACCCTGCGCATGCAGCGCTTGGTGGAGGATTTGCTCACCTTGTCGCGCCTCGAAAGCGCGGCGAATCCTTTGCAGGAAGAGAAGGTCGATGCGCCCGCACTCCTGCGCCAGTTGCACCAGGATGCGCAGGGTTTGAGCCATGGCCGGCATCCGATTCGGCTGGAACTGGAAAGCAGCGCCTGCCTGCAAGGGGCGGAAAGCGAATTGCGCAGCGCCTTGGGCAACTTGATCAGCAACGCCGTGCGCTATACGCCGCAGGGCGGGGAGATCGTGGTGCGCTGGGAAGATCGCGGAGACGAGACGCGCTTTTCGGTCAAAGACAGCGGCATCGGCATCGAGCCGCAGCACATCCCGCGGCTCACTGAGCGCTTCTACCGCGTCGATCGCAGCCGCTCGCGCGAAACCGGCGGCACCGGGCTCGGGCTCTCGATCGTGAAGCACGTGCTGACGCGGCATCAAGCGCGGCTGGAGATCGAAAGCATCGTTGGGCAGGGCAGCACCTTCAGCGTGATCTTCCCCGCCACGCGCGTGCTGCGGGCAAAAGCGCCGGTAGCGGTGTAGAAGAGAAAAACCGGCTTTATTTCACTTCGAACGCCACGCGCTCGAAATCGGCGCCGCGTTCGACGACCTGGGTCAGGCGCACGTGCAGGGTGTCGTCGATGTGCAGCTCCAATTGCTTGTTGGGGCCGTACCAGCCATGCGGCAGGACGAGGGTGGCGGGTTCCTTGATGGTCGGGATTTCCGGCAGCAGGAAAGCCTGGATGAATTTGTTTTGCAGCGTAGGGATCAGCACCGGCGCGCGGATGCCCACCGCCATCGGTATGCCGGGGAAGGCGTGGATGCCGATATTCAAATCGCCATTCGCATCGAAACGCATCCAGCGCACTTGGCCGATGGCGAAATGCTTTGCTTGCGGATGGCGGATCGCGATCAGTTGATTCAACGCGACCCGCGCGGCGTGCAGCCCATCGGCGGCGAGGCGAAACCCCAGCGCCGATTCATCTTGAATCTGCCAGTTTTCCGCTGCAAACCCGATTTGCGAGGCTTGCAGCTTCTGGGTTTGGGTGGAGACGCGGCCGAACATCTGAAAATCTTCCACTTCGCGCCAACTTAAATCCTGGTGGCTGCGCTCGCCGGGCTGGCGATACGCTTTGCCGCCGTTGCAAAAGAAATGGATCGCGGCCAGGGTGAACGAGACTTGCGCCTTCTGTCCGCTCGCCCGGCGCTCATAGGCGCGGTGATGCTGCGGTTCGCACCAATGCTGAAAGAGCCGGAACAACTGTGCTTCGCACGCCGGCTGTTGGCAGTCCTCGCCCACGTCCAGCTCGCTCGGCGCGCCGCCTTTGCGCAGATGTTTGATGCGTTTAACCAGGGTCGCGGCGAGCAGGGTGCTATCCAGGTGGCGGATACTGGGGCCGGTCTCGAATTGCGCGCCGAATT
The DNA here is from genome assembly GCA_016235775.1 of Hydrogenophilales bacterium. GTDB lineage: Bacteria > Pseudomonadota > Gammaproteobacteria > Burkholderiales > Thiobacteraceae > RBG-16-58-11. Next base: position 30,469 of record JACRIU010000082.1, on the reverse strand, counting down.
GAATGCCGGTGGCGCGGTTGAAATCGACCACCATGGTTGGCAGTTTCAGGTCCGGGTTCGCCGGGATGACCGGCGTCTTGAGGATGTTGACCCGCGCCGCCCATTTTTCCAGCCAGCGATCCACTTGATCCAACTGCCGGGCGTTCAGGCGATACGGGTCGGCCAAATCAAGCAGCAGCGCATGCACGTATGACGATTCCGGCCGCGTGCCCTCGATCATGCGGTTGAGCGTATCCTTCACCGCGATTTTTTCCAGCCCGAGTTCCTCGGCGGTGGCATAGGTCTTGTGCAACTGCTTCCACAGCGTCTCGGGGATATTTTGATAGATGCGCAAGTATTCCAGCATCTGCTGGCCGGTGAGGCGGAGGATGCGCTGCACGATGGCCGGCGCGAAACTGGCCAGCGCCTGGTCATTGTCCTGATAGTTTTGCAGGCAGATTTGATACGCCTGGGTAAACCCTTGCCAGAGCGCGATCACCTTCTTCCACACCGCGAGCTCGGCGGCATCCAAGGGCACCGGCTTGCCGGCATATTTCTTGGCCATTTCAGCCTGGACGTGGGCCACCGATTCGCGCAACTGCTCCTGGATGCGCAGGCGCTCGATGCCGGATAAGGCGGAAGTATGGTTCAGCAGGTCAAGCTGGAGTTGGATTTCGGCGTGCGCGGCGGTGGCCTGGGTCAGGGGCAGAGCGGCGAGCCAATGCTGGCAGGATTTGGCGTCGGAGATGATGGGCCGCTGCGGTCCGGTGACGGATATCTCGTCTAATGAGCGCATGGCATCCTGCCGGTTTTTCATTTGCCGAATCCTATCAGCCCAGTAGGGATTTCTACAAGCATATCCAATATAAATATGGCCGATTAGGCTTGCGGCAGCACCGCGGCCAAGGCCGTGCGCAGCGTTTCCCTGTCCGGCGCGCCATGCCGCACCCCCGCCCGCAGCGGCGCGGCCCAAATCGGCTGCGGAAAATGCGCATCGCCGGCAAAGCGCGGAATCACATGCCAGTGCACATGCGGCACGACATTGCCCAAGCTGGCCAGATTGATCTTGTCCGGGCGCATCAGGCGGCGCAGGGTGGCTTCCACCGCGAACACCACCTGCATCAACCTTTGCCGTTCGGCCTCGGGCAAATCGCTCATTTCGCCCGCATGCCGGTTCAGGATCACGCGGCAAAAACCGGGGTAGTCCGGCATCTCCACCGCTACCACGCGGCACAGGTCATCCTGCCAGAGCACATCGCCGCCGGGGGTGTCGCACAGTTCGCACGCCATTACAGCAGCACTCGTTCGATGCCGCCCTGGTTGGCGCGGGCGATGTAATCTTCCATCCAGGTTTCGCCCAGCAAGCGGCGCGCGAGTTCGATCACGATGTAGTCGGCATCGAGGCCGGTGTCGTCGCGATAGCGCAGCATGCCTTGCAGGCAGGACGGGCAGGAGGTGAGGGTTTTCACCTGGGCGGCGGGCGTCGTGGCGCGGATTTTTTCCAGGCCCAGGTTCAGCTCTTCCAGTTTGCGGAAACGGATTTGCGTCGAGATATCGGGGCGCGCGACCGCGAGTGTGCCGGCCTCGCCGCAGCAGCGCGCGGAGAGTTGCACCTCGCTCCCCATCAGGGCGTTTGCCACCTGCAGCGGGTCGTGCTGTTTCATCGGCGTGTGGCAGGGGTCGTGGTACAGATATTTCACGCCCGGCACATCGGCAAGCGCGACGCCTTTTTCCATCAGGTATTCGTGGATATCGAGCAGGCGCGAGCCGGGGAAGATTTTGTCGAACTGGTATTTCTGCAATTGATCCATGCAGGTGCCGCACGACACCAGCACGGTTTTGATGTCGAGATAGTTGAGCGTATTCGCCACCCGGTGAAACAGCACCCGGTTCGTGGTGCTGATGTGCTGCCCCTTGTCGTGATTGCCCGCCGCGGTCTGCGGATAGCCGCAGCACAGATAGCCCGGCGGCAGCACGGTGATCGCACCCACGTGATACAGCATCGCTTGGGTGGCGATGCCCACTTGCGAGAACAGCCGCTCCGAGCCGCAGCCGGGAAAATAAAACACCGCGTCGGCCTCCTCGCCCGTTTTGGCCGGATCGCGTATCACCGGCACCATGGCCGGATCTTCCAAGCTCAAGAGCGCGCGCGAGGTTTTTTTGGGCAGCCCGCCCGGCATCGGCTTGTTGAAAAAATGAATCACCTGCGCCGTCACCGGCGGCCGGCCGTGCGTGGCGGGCGGCCGTGCATTTTGCTCGCGCAGCAAACCCATGCGCCGGGCTACGCCATGCCCCACGCGCTGCGCCGCATAGCCCCATTCGATCATGGCTTTGCGTGTGAGTTTGATTACATCGGCGTCGGTGGCGTTGAGAAACAGCATCGAAGCGGCGCTTCCGATATTGAATTGCTTCTGTCCACGGCGGCGCAAAAAGTTGCGCATCGCGATCGACACATCGCCGAAATCGATATCCACCGGGCACGGGGCCAAGCATTTATGGCAGATCGTGCAATGATCGGCCACGTCGTTGAATTCGTCGAAATGCTTGAGCGAAATGCCGCGCCGGGTTTGCTCTTCGTACAGAAACGCCTCGATCAACAGACTGGCGCCGAGGATTTTGTTGCGCGGGCTGTAGAGCAGATTGGCGCGCGGAATGTGCGTATTGCATACCGGCTTGCACTTGCCGCAGCGCAGGCAGTCCTTGATCGAGTCGGCGATGTCGCCGATCTCCGATTGTTCCATGATCAGCGATTCCACTTCCAGCAAATTGAAGCTGGGGGTGTAGGCGTTGTGCAGATCGGCGCCGGGCAAGAGCTTGCCCTGGTTGAAGCGGCCGTGCGGATCGACTTGGCGTTTGTAGGCGGCGAACGGCGCAATGTCTTCCGCCGATAGGAATTGCAGCTTGGTGATGCCGATGCCGTGCTCGCCCGAGATCACGCCGCCCAGCCGGGTGGCGAGCGCCATGATGCGCTCCACCGCCTGGTTCGCCTCTTGCAGCATGGCGTAGTCGTCGGAGTTCACCGGCAGATTGGTGTGCACATTGCCGTCGCCGGCGTGCATGTGCAGCGCGACGAACACGCGGCTTTTCAATACGTCCTGGTGAATCGCGTCGAGCTTATCCAGCACTTTTTGATATTCGCGCCCAGTGAACAGTTGATGCAGCTCCCGGCGGATTTCGCGCTTCCACGACACGCGCAAGGTATGGTCTTGCAGGACGTGAAACACCGTTACGGCGGGGAGCGGGGAGGGGGGAGCGGGGAGCGGGAAGGCGGCGGCGTAGTCGCTTGCAGCTGAGTCGAGATGGTCGAGCAGCCATTGCCAGCGCGTTCGCGCGGCGGCGATCAAGGCCAGCGCCTGCGCACGACGCGTTTCGGTGAGCGCCGGATCGGGCGTGCTTTCCTCGTCGCGGATCAGGGGTAGATCGCCCTGCAAAAAAGCTTGCAGCGCATCCAGCAGGCGCAATTTGTTGCGCGTGGAAAGCTCGATATTGATGCGCTCCACGCCCTCGGTGTAATCCGCCAAGCGCGGCAGCGGGATCACGACGTCTTCATTGATCTTGAAGGCGTTGGTGTGCGCGGCAATCGCCGCGGTGCGCGCACGGTCGAGCCAGAATTTGCGCCGCGTCTCCGGGTTCACCGCGATGAAGCCTTCGCCGCCGCGCGCATTGGCCAGGCGCACGATGTGCGAGGCTGCATCAATCACGGCGCTTTCGTCATCCGAGGCGATATCGGCCACCAGCACCATATTCGGCCGTTGCGGACGGTTGGCTTTGGTGGCATAGCCCACGGCTTTTACATAACGCGCATCCAGATGCTCCAGGCCGGCAAGCTGCGTCAGCGGATGGCGATCGAGATAGTCCTTGATCTCGACGATGGCAGGCACGGCCTCGCGCGTCTGGCCGAAAAATTCCAGGCAGATGGTGCGCACGTGCGCCGGCATTTTGTGCAGGATAAAGGTGGCGGAGGTGATGATGCCGTCGCAGCCTTCCTTTTGAATGCCGGGCAGGCCCGCCAGAAATTTATCCGTGACATCCTTGCCCAGCCCCGCCTTGCGAAATTGCGCGCCGGGAATGTCGAGCAAGGCCGGCTCGCCCTTGGGCTGGCCCTCGTCGGTGAAACGGCTGATGCGAAAGCGCGCCAACGGCGCATCGTGAATCTTGCCCAGGTTGTGATCGAGACGCTCCACCCCCATCCAATCGCCGTCCGGCGTCACCATGCGCCACGACACCAGATTGTCGATGGCGGTGCCCCACAGCACGGCTTTTTTGCCGCCGGCGTTCATCGCTACATTGCCGCCGATACACGAGGCGTCGGCCGAAGTCGGATCGACCGCGAATACGCGCCCCGCGTCATCCGCCGCTTCCATCACGCGCTTGGTGACCACGCCCGCGCCACAATGAATCGTCGCCACCGGCTGGCTCAAGCCGGGCAGCGTGCTTTGCGTTACTTGCCCCAAGGTGTCGAGCTTCTCGGTATTGATCACCGCCGAGAGTTTGGTCAGCGGCACCGCGCCGCCGGTATAGCCGGTGCCGCCGCCGCGCGGGATGATGGTGAGCCCAAGTTCGATCAGCGTGCGCACCACGGGCGCGACTTCTGCCTCGGTATCGGGATTCACGATCACGAAGGGATATTCCACGCGCCAGTCGGTGGCGTCGGTGACATGCGAGACGCGCGCCAGCCCATCGAATTGAATATTGTCGCGGCGCGTGACACGGCTCAGCTGATCCATGACGCGCTTGCGCAAAAGCTGGGTGTGGGTGAATTCCGCTTCGAATACATTGACCGCTTCATGCGCGGCGCCGAGCAATTGCGCCACGGCTGCGTTGCCCTGGCGCCGCGCCTCGATCGCATTCAGCCGATGCCGCAGCGCGCCGATCAAAGCGGCGCGGCGCTTGTCGTTCGCCAGCAGATCATCCTGCAAATAAGGGTTGCGCGTCACCACCCAGATATCGCCGAGCACCTCGAACAACATACGCGCCGAACGCCCGGTTCGCCGCTCGTCGCGCAACTCGCCGAGCACGCGCCACATGTCCGGCCCGAGCAGGCGCATCACGATCTCGCGGTCGGAGAAGGATGTGTAGTTGTAGGGGATTTCGCGCAGACGGACGGACATGAGGAGAAACGCGGAAAAAAACGTATTTTAGCGCATTGCTCGCGCGCCGGTATTGTAACAAATGCGATTAACCACGAGGGACACGGGGTTCACGGGGAAAAGGGAAAAAGAGCACAAAGGCGAAAGTTATTGCGCTTTCCCCGTGCGCCCCGTGGTTCAAAGGCCGTTTTTAGGTTTATCTTTTCTGCAAATTGCCAAACACCTTGCGCACATATTCGCTGCTGCGACCCAGCGGGTCGCGGCGGATGGCTTTTTCCTCTTCCGCGATCATGAAGAACAGGCCGTCGAGCGCCTTGCCGGTGACGTACTCCGACATATTGGCTTGTTCCTTGCCGATCAGGCCTGCTTGGGAAGCGGTGCCGGCGATGCGGTCGTATTGCTGGGTGAGTTTGTAGCGGTTCACGGTCTTGCCCACGATCGGCAGGAAGCGTTCGTGCAGTTTCGCTTCCGTCGCTTGACGGAAGTATTTTGTGGCGGCGTCTTCACCCCCGGACAACACCGCCTTCGCATCGGCCACGCTCATGTTCTTGATGGCATCCAACAGCAGCGTTTTCGCTTCGGGCACTGCGGCTTCGGCGGCGCGGTTGAGCGAGGTTTTGAGTTCCTCTACCCGCTTGCCTTGGCCCAAAGCTTTCATCACCGATTCCACGTTTTGCAGCGACTCGGGCAGGGGGATGCGCACTTTGTCGTTGAGCAGAAAGCCATCGGTGCGCCCGAGCGTGGACACGGCCTTGCCCGCGCCTTCGACCAGCGCATCTTTTAGCCCGCGCGTTACGTCCTGGTCGGAAAGGCTGCTGGCGGGGGCGCCGCTTTTACTTGATTTCGCCTCACCCACGCCCTTTAGTACGTCACCTAAATTAAGTGCCCATGTCGCACCGGACAACATGAGCGCAAATGCAAAAAAATATGCTTTCATTTTCGATCTCCTGGGATGGGGCTAAGCAGCGGCTCGACTAGATTTTGCAGCCGCCCATAATGCACCTGACCGCTGATTTTGTGCCTTAAGCGCCCATTCTTGTCGATGATGAAAGAGGTCGGCAGGCGGGAGACATCGCCGAACGCGCGGCGCTGCTCGGCATTCGCCATCAGCGCCGGGAAGGTGTAGCCCTGTCCGCGCAGGAAACTTTCGACCTTGGCCGGATCATCCTCCACGCTGAACGCGAGAACCTCGAAACCCTTGCCTTGATAGTCCTTGTAGAAATCTTGCATCGCCGGCATTTCGTGGCGGCAATAGGGGCACCAAGTGGCCCAGAAATTCACCAGCACGACCTTGCCGCGCAACCCTTCCAGCGTGCCCATGCGGCCATCGAGCGTGGTGAAGGGCAGATTCGGCAGCGGCTCATTCAGATCCGATACGAAAGCCAGCGGCCGAAACCACATAAAAGCGACCAAGCCCGCGAGCGCGAGGATCACGACTTTGCCTTTGAAATTCTTGATGCGTTGTGTGAAATTCATGGATACTCTTCAAAATTTAGAAATCGGCAAGGGAAGACCATGCTTTGGGTCAAAGCGTTCCACATTATTTTCATGGTGAGCTGGTTCGCGGGGCTATTTTACCTGCCGCGCCTGTTCGTGAACCACGCCATGACACAAGACGCCGCCGTGGCTGCTCAGCTAGCAGTGATGGAGCGCAAACTCTATCGCTTCATCACGCCCTTGGGTGTGTTGGCGCTCGCAACGGGACTGTGGCTGTGGCTGGGTTATGGCATCACGGGCGGCTGGCTGATGGCGAAGCTGGTACTGGTGGCCATCCTCATCGCCTATCATCTCTATTGCAGTAAATTGCTCGACGATTTTAAGCAGGGCCGCAACACGCACAGCCATATTTGGTATCGCTGGTTCAATGAGCTTCCGGTGCTGATCTTGATCGCCGTCGTCATCCTGGTCGTCGTCAAACCTTTTTAAAATTGTAGCGCCGGCATCCCTGCCGGCAAGTTCCACCTTCAACAGGAATAGCCATGAATCAATTTTTCGCCACCTGCCCGCGCGGGTTGGAAGCCGTATTGGCGCAAGAGCTAGTAGCGCTCGGCGCAACGCATGCCAAAGCCACCGACGGCGGCGCGAGTTTCAGCGGGCCCATGGCGCTGTGCTATCGCGTCAATCTGGAAAGCCGTGTCGCCAGCCGCGTGCTGTGGCAAATCGACAGCGCGCCGTATCGCATCGAAGAGGATGTGTATCAGCGCGCCCGCAGCTTACCCTGGGAAAACTGGTTCACGCCGCACGACACCATCGCAGTCAAAGTCACCGCACAGCGCTGTCAACTCAAGAGCCTGGAGTTCATTACTCTGCGCATCAAAGATGCGGTGTGCGATCACTTTCGCGATCTCAGCGGCATTCGCCCCAGCGTCGATACGCGCATGCCGGATGTGCGCATCCACGCTTATTTCGACGCACAGCAATTCACCCTCTATCTCGATACCTCGGGCGAGACGCTGTTCAAGCGCGGCTATCGCCAGTTCACCGGCGAAGCGCCGCTGCGCGAGAATCTCGCCGCCGGCATTCTCAAGCTCAGCGGCTGGGAGCCAGGCATGCCCTTGCTCGACCCCATGTGCGGCAGCGGTACTTTCGTGTTGGAAGCGGCGCTGATGGCGCTGCACATCGCACCCGGCATCAACCGGCCGTTCGGCTTCGAACGCCTGAAAAATTTCGAGCGCAGCGTGTGGGAACAAATGCGCACCGAGGCGGCGGGCCGGGTTTTACCCGCGACACCGCTACCCATCTACGGCAGCGATATCGATAAGTGGGCGGTGATGGATGCCAACAAAAATTTGGAGAATGCGGGCTTGAGCAAAGTGGCGACGGTGGTGGAGCAAGACATCCTCGACATCACCGCGCCCGCACCAAGCGGCGTGCTGGTGATGAACCCGCCCTACGGCGAACGTATCGGCGAGGCGGATGAATTAGCCGAGCTGTATCCCAAACTGGGCAGCGTGTTGAAGCAACGCTTCGCCGGTTGGAAAGTCGGCATCCTCACCGCCGATACGCGCCTACCCAAGCTGATGCGGCTCAAGCCCTCGCGCAAGATTCCGCTGTTCAACGGCCCGCTTGAGTGCCGCTTGTATCTATTCGAAATGGTGGCAGGGTCGAATCGGGGGTAAAGCTGAATCAGCGGGGCTGGGATCAAGTGAATTTAGTGTGTGGCAGGGTCGGAGGCCACGCTACAAAAAAATAAGTAAAACAGACGGCCATGGGAATCAGCTTATGAAGGAAATATCGCAATACAAGATGTGCCCCCGTAATGTGTTTGCGTAATGTGTTGGTGTTGCTGAAAAGCATTCCAAAGATTCCCATGGTTTGGTACCTAACGCCGCCGATAACCGGCGCCAACCGCTGGCGAAGCCAGCGGGTAAGGGGCGTCCGAGTTGATCGGCTTGCGAGCCATACTCGGTGGAAGAGGGGCGCTCATCATTACACGCTGATGCAAGGTCAAAAAGATGAAAGGACAGGTTAAAGGCCAAGGTCGCAACCTATCAACTATTGTTGCCGTCTCTCCGCCCATGCTTGCAGAATATCAAGCCATTCTGGCTTGGGGGTGTAGAACAGCTCATGGCCGCCGCCTATATTCAGCACGCGCTCTGTAACGACCGCGTTGGACATCTTATCCAATGCTGGCTTACAGGAGCCAGCAATTTGGTCGCTCCTGTCATAGGCCGACAACAACCGCCCTTGGGCCATTGATGCGCGATTTTGGGCGAACTGGAGATAGCCTTCAAAGCCGCTGCCTTCCTTACCGCAACCAGCAAAATTGACGTAAGCGATTTCAGGATTGGCGAGCATGGACATGACCAACATAGTGATCATGCCTCCCTTGGAATGTCCCGCCACTGTAATGTTCTTGGCTGGTACGTTGGCAGCAAGTAACTTACCAACCTGTCCGGCGACCTTGTTTGCGTATACGTCGTTTCTAACCCGGCTGCGCTCTTCACCGATGACGACAAAACCTCGTTTTGCCAGTTCTTTCAAAATCCCAGAATAGTCATAGGACCTCGCCCGAGGCCCTCCCTGCTCAATGGCAAATCCGTGCATATAGAACAAATACTTGGCGTTTGAATCGATCGCATCGGTTACATCCTTTTCCACTGTGCCTGCGACAGCGGGCGCAGACAAGGCGATGATAGCAAGACCTGTTAGGATGCAACCGCGCAGGAAGACACACATTTTCTTTTTGATGGCGCAGGCTCTCAATAAGATCCTATTTAATAGCTCACAGGTTGATAGCAAGTTCTCGTTCATATTCACCTCCACATATGGCTAACGAATAATTAGCGAATAATTAGGGTCACGAATAATTAGCACGAATAATTAGGGTCAGACTCCACGAATAATTAGAATAATTAGGGTCAGACTCGACTTATCCTTTTTTGCCTTCCCGGAACACCGCCAGTGCACGTTCGAGAACGATGCGGTCGGAGATATCTTTTTCACGTAGCGTCTGCTTGGTGAGCAGCAGTCCTTCGAGATTGATGGTTCGCACCGGGATGCCATCGAGATCAACGATTTCGGCGTAATGACGCAGGGTGTCGTAGGTCTGGCCGTTGGCGTTGAGCCTAAGATCGACGATGAACGCGTCGGCAACACGGATATTCTCGCCTTCTGCGAACCACTCGGGTTCGAGGTCTTTCGCTGCTTGATCCGGCAGCATCATGAGCGCCTGCTTGAGTTTGCGACCGGCTTCGATTGTCGCTGGCACGAGTACATCGATATCTGTCGTGGCGCGTTGATAGCCGTGCGCTGCCAGCGCGTAACCACCGATTAGCAGGTATTCAACCCCATGTTCGTTGAGCGCGCGTAGCAGGGCCTTCAGGTCATCCAGCGTCGCGGATCGCGCGTATTCGCCCATTACCCCCGCGTGTCGCAGCGAGCGCGGCCATGCCGCGCGCCAGACAGTCTTGCCAGTGCTGGTTCGCGGCTTCATGTGTGTGAAAGCGGTAAACACCCTTAGGGATGAAGGTGCTGGGGCTCAGGTGGCTGATGGTTTCGTTGAACAGCGCGCCTGCCGCAAGCAATTCGCCGGAGGCGTGCAGGGCGATGGGTGGTTCTGTGCGGCGGCCAACGGTTTTCATGTCAAATAATATCGAGGTGATCGATCCCCGACATGATGTCTCGATCTTTCGATTCTTGGCCGTGCAGTTTGATTTTGAGGCGCAGGTCGTTGAGCGAGTCGGCGTTTCTGAGCGCATCTTCGTAGGTGATGAGCCCGGCTTCATACAATTCGAATAAATGTTGGTCGAAGGTTTGCATGCCCAGCTCGCGCGATTTGGCCATGATTTCCTTGATCTCGTGCACCGCGCCTTTGAAGATGAGATCGGAGATGAGCGGGGAGTTGAGCATGATTTCCACCGCGGCGACGCGGCCCTTGCCTTCGCGGCGCGGGAGCAGGCGCTGCGAGATGAAGGCTTTCAGGTTGAGCGACAGGTCCATCAATAACTGATCGCGCCGGTCTTCCGGGAAGAAGTTGATGATGCGATCCAGCGCCTGGTTGGCGCTATTGGCATGCAGGGTGGAGAGGCACAAGTGGCCGGTTTCGGCGAAGGCGATGGCGTAATCCATGGTTTCGCGGTCGCGAATCTCGCCGATCAAGATCACATCCGGCGCTTGGCGCAGCGTATTCTTCAGCGCCGAGAACCAGCCGTCGGTATCCACGCCGACCTCGCGCTGGGTGATGATGCACTTGTTATGTTCGTGCACGTACTCGATCGGGTCTTCAATCGTGATGATGTGGCCTTGCGAGTTTTCATTGCGGTAGCCGACCATCGCGGCGAGCGAGGTCGATTTGCCGGAGCCGGTGCCGCCGACGAAAATCACCAAGCCGCGCTTGGTCATGGATACATCGCGCAGCACCTCGGGCAGGCCGAGCTCCTCGAATTTCGGAATCACCGAGTTGATGGTGCGGCAGACGACGCCGGTACGGCCCTGCTGCACGAAAGTGTTGACGCGAAAGCGGCCGATTTCGGGTGGGGCGATGGCGAAGTTGCACTCCTTGGTGGACTCGAATTCGTAGGCTTGCTTGTCGTTCATGATGGAACGCGCCAGTTCCATGGTGTGCTGCGGCGTCAAGGTCTGGTTGGAAACCGGGGTGATGCGGCCGTCGATCTTGAGCGCGGGCGGGAAGCCGGCGGTGATGAAAAGATCCGAGGCTTTCTTGCTCACCATCAGGCGCAGCAAGTCGTTTATGAATTTCTGTGCTTGTTCGCGATCCATTCAGATTCTCCTAAAGCTTCGCGTCTTTACGCGCCGCTTTGCGCGCTTCCACTTCGGAAATGATATTGCGTCGCACCATGTCTTGCAGGCATTGCTCCATGGTTTGCATGCCGAGCGCCTGCCCCGTTTGAATCGACGAGTACATTTGCGCCACTTTGTTTTCTCGGATCAGGTTGCGGATCGCCGGGGTGCCGATCATGATTTCGTGCGCGGCGACGCGGCCGCTGCCGTCCTTGGTTTTGAGCAGCGTCTGCGCGATGACGGAGCGCAAGCTTTCCGACAGCATCGCGCGCACCATTTCTTTTTCTGCCGCCGGGAATACGTCCACGACGCGGTCCACGGTTTTGGCCGCCGAGCTGGTATGCAGCGTGGCGAACACCAGGTGGCCGGTTTCGGCCGCGGTCAGGGCCAGACGGATGGTTTCCAGATCGCGCAACTCGCCCACCAGAATTACGTCCGGGTCTTCGCGCAGCGCGGAACGCAGCGCATTGGCGAACGACAAGGTATGCGGCCCGACCTCGCGTTGGTTGATCAGGCATTTTTTGCTCTCATGCACGAATTCGATCGGATCTTCGAGCGTCAGGATATGCGCGTAATCGTTTTCGTTCACTTCGTTGATCATCGCCGCCAGCGTGGTGGATTTGCCCGAGCCGGTGGGGCCGGTCACCAGCACGATGCCGTTCGGTTGCTGGCAAAGCTCTTTGAAGATGGGGGGGCAGTTCAATTGCTCCAAGGTCAGCACCTTGGACGGAATGGTGCGGAAAGCCGCCGCCGCGCCGCGCTGCTGGTTGAAGGCGTTGACGCGAAAGCGCGCCAGATTCGGTATCTCGAACGAAAAATCGACCTCGAGCACTTCCTCATACTGTTTGCGCTGAGAATCGTTCATGATGTCGTACACCATGCCATGCACGCCCTTATGATCGAGCGGCTCGACATTGATGCGGCGGATATCGCCGTTGACGCGAATCAGCGGCGGCAGCCCAGCCGATAGATGCAAGTCGGAGGCTTTGTTCTTGACCGAGAAGGCCAGCAGGTCGGCGATTTCCATTTATAATTCCCTATTTGTGCAGTCTTGGCGTAGAAGGTGAATTTTCGGCAATAAAATTGCCTTCTTTATGCCGCTGCCAAGCCATTATGACAACAATCTCAAACGCATTGCAAGCCGTGCGCGAGCGCATCGCGCGCGCTGCGGCGCAGTGCGGCAGGCAACCGGCGTCGATTGCCCTGCTCGCGGTGTCCAAGACCTTCGGGCCGGATGCGATCCGCGTGGCCTATGCCGCTGGCCAGCGCGCCTTCGGCGAGAGTTACGCGCAGGAAGCCCTGCCTAAAATCGCGGCGCTGTCCGGCCTGGATATCGAGTGGCATTTTATCGGGCCCTTGCAGAGCAACAAGACCAAACCGATCGCGCAACATTTCGCCTGGGTGCACGGCGTGGAGCGCGCCAAGATCGCGCAGCGCCTATCCGAGCAGCGCCCCCCCGGCCTGCCGCCGCTGAATATCTGCCTGCAAGTGAATGTGAGCGGCGAGGCGAGCAAAAGCGGGGTGGCGCCGGCGCAAGTCGCGGCGCTGGCGCGCACTGTTGCAGCCTTGCCGCGCATCAAGTTGCGCGGCTTGATGGCGATTCCGGCGCCGGCCGAAGATGTAGCCCGGCAGCGCGCCGCGTTTCGTGCAGTGCGCGAGCTGTTTGAGCAATTGAATGCACAGGGCTTCACGTTGGATACGCTGTCCATGGGTATGTCGAGTGATTTGGAAGCAGCGATACAAGAGGGCGCGACCATTGTGCGCGTAGGGTCGGCGATATTTGGGGAGAGAAGGAATCCATTATGAAAATCACTTTTATCGGCGGCGGCAACATGGCCGGCGCCTTGATCGGCGGGCTGATGCAGCGGGGGTTTAACCCGGGCGATATTCATGTGGTGGAAATCAATGCCGATGCGCGCGCCACGTTGACGCGGGCATTTAAGCTGAAGACTTATCCTGGCATCAGCGCCGAAGCGGTGCAAACCGATCTCATCGTGCTGGCGGTCAAGCCGCAGCAGTTGTGCGCGGTAGCCGGTGAATTGAAACCCTTGCTGCGCAGGCAGTTGGTGATCTCGATCGCCGCCGGGGTGCGCGCGCAAGATCTGGCGCGCTGGCTGGGGGATTATGCGCGGCTGGTGCGCGCCATGCCCAATACGCCGGCCCTGGTGCGCGCCGGGGTAACCGGCCTGTATGCCTTGCCGGGGGTGAGCATTACCGAGCGCGGCCAAGCACAGCAAGTGATGGAAGCCGTCGGTGCTTGCGTCTGGCTGGATGAAGAAACGCAGATGGATGCCGTGACGGCGGTCTCCGGCAGCGGCCCGGCCTATGTGTTTTATTTCATCGAGGCGCTGGAAGCGGCGGCGCTGGAGTTGGGATTAAGCCCGGCGCAAGGGCGCGAACTGGCGCTCGCCACCTTCCTCGGCGCGGCGCAGCTTGCGCGCCAGAGCCAGGATGATCCCGCGACGCTGCGCGCTAAAGTCACGTCAAAAGGCGGTACCACGGAACGGGCGATTCAATCCCTGGAGCAAGTGGACGTTAAGGCCTTGATCCAACGCGCGGTGCGCGCCGCGGCGGAGCGCTCCCATGAATTGGGCGACGAGTTGGGGAAACAAGGCTAATTCCTTGAGTAATCCTTGAGTTATCTGGGGTTACCTGCAAAAATGCGGGCTGCATGTTAATCAGCGCTTTAATCTTTCTGCTCGATAGCGTGGCCACTGCCTTCGTTGCGGTGCTGCTGCTGCGCTTTCATTTGCAGCTAACGCGCGCCTCCTACAACAATCCCCTGTCGCAATTCGCCATGACCCTCACCGATTTCGCGGTGAAGCCGCTGCGCCGCGTCATTCCCGGTCTGTGGGGGCTCGATCTCGCGACGCTGACGGTCGCCTGGCTGGTCGAGCTGTTGCTGGTGGTGATCGTCGTGGCGCTCACCGGGCGCGCGGCGGAGATGGGGCTGGGATTGGCCGGCGGCGTCGCGCTGGCGGCCTTGATGGAGCTGCTCAAGATCGCGCTGTGGATGGTGATTCTGTTGCAGTTCATGTTGTTCGTGATCAGCTTGGCCAACCCGTATAGTCCGTACATGAGCCTGCTCAATGCAATGAACCGGCCCTTCACCCGCCGGATTCAGAAAATCTTGCCGCCGATCGGCAATATCGATTTGTCGCCGATGGTCGTGGTGCTGACTTGCTCGGTGCTGTTGCAGTTTATCCTGCCGTGGCTGGCTAGCCTCATTCATGCAGGCCTCATGTGAGATGCCAAGCTGGTATCGGCGCGACGCCAAAAAAGGCTGCCTGGTGCTGACGCTGCATATTCAGCCTGGCGCGCGCGCGACGCGAGTGGTCGGGCCGCATGCTGAGGCGCTGAAAATCCAGATCAATGCCGCGCCGATCGAGGGGCAGGCCAATGCGGCGCTGGTGAAATATTTGGGCCGGGCATTTAAAGTGCCGGCCGCGCAAGTGGTGGTGAAGCAAGGCAGCCAGGGCAGGCACAAAGTGGTGGAGGTTTATGCTTCCACCGTGGAACCGGAAACACTGTGGGCAAACGCATGAGCGCACTGCTGGAACAACAGGTCAGGGATTACCAACTATGGCGCGATGAGCTGGGCGCCGCCATTACTGTCTATCAAGATTGGCTGGACGATCATCAGGAATTCGAGGCGCAGCAGTCGCTCAAGTTGTTTGATTTGCTGGAGAGCCTGAAACAGGATCACGTCACGCTCGCCTTCGTGGCCGAATTTTCGCGCGGTAAAAGCGAGCTGATCAACGCGCTGTTTTTCGCCGACTTCAAACAGCGCTTGCTGCCCTCCGATGCGGGGCGCACGACCATGTGCCCGACCGAATTATTCTACGATCCGCGCGAAGAGCCGTTCATTCGCCTGCTGCCGATCGAGACCCGCTATCGCGACGAGACCATCA
Organism: Hydrogenophilales bacterium; assembly: GCA_016235775.1. Taxonomy (GTDB): domain Bacteria; phylum Pseudomonadota; class Gammaproteobacteria; order Burkholderiales; family Thiobacteraceae; genus RBG-16-58-11. The sequence goes on along the minus strand of JACRIU010000082.1, from coordinate 15,246 downwards.
GCCAATTCAAGCGCAAGCCCATCGAATGGGTGAGCACGCGGCTCAAACTCGATTCCGCCGACGCGATGATGGAGGCGATGCAATGCCTCACCCAAACCAAGCTGGTCACCAAGGTCGAGGCGCGCACCCTGGGCTTGTGGGACGACCAGGATTCGACCATGCAGGAAATGGTGCGCGGCGACAGGGTGGAAATCCCCGCCTGGCGCCATGCCTTGATCAATTACCCCCATCCGCTGTTGAAGAACGGCTTGGCGATATTGGATACGCCTGGCCTGAACGCGCTGGGCAGCGAGCCCGAGCTCACGCTCTCCATGATTCCGAACGCGCACGCGGTGCTGTTCCTGCTCGCGCTCGATTCCGGCGTCACCAAATCCGATATGGAAATTTGGCAGAAGCATGTGCAAAAACACGCCAAGCACACCATCGCGGTGCTGAACAAAATCGATGTGTTGTGGGACGAGCTGAAGCCGTGGGACAAGATTCAACAAAGCGTGCAGCGCCAGCAGGAGGCCACGGCGCAGCAGCTCGGCTTGCCCGTGGGCAATGTGCTGGCGGTCTCGGCGCAAAAGGCGCTGGTCGCCAAAATCAAAAATGACCCGGCCTTGCTCGCCAAAAGCGGCATCGAGCGCCTGGAGCAAATACTCGCCAACGACATCATTCCAGCCCGTCAGGAGTTGCTGCGCAAGAGCGTCACCCAGGAAATCGGCGCCATGGTGCTCGCTTCCTACAACAGTGTGCGCCAGCAGATCGCCGCCGCGCGCCATGAGCATAAGGAACTGTCCTCGCTCTCCGGCAAGAACAAGGAAGTGATCCACAAAATGCTCAGCCTATTGGATGAGGATAAGCGCAGTTACGAAGAGACGGTGAAGGCCTTCAACGTCACGCGCGGGGTCATTACCCAGCAAGGGCGCTTGCTGCTGAATAATCTAAGCATCGACCGCTTGGACGATATTCTGGAAAAATCCCACGCGTCGATCCAAGGCAGTTGGACCACCGCCGGCCTGTCGCGCAGCATGCAAATGCTGATCCGCCAGACCGCGCATCAGTATCAGCATATCCATAAGCACGCCAAACAGATCAAGGGGCTGGTGGATGCGGCCTATATCCGTTTCCACGTCAAACACGGCTTCGAGCGCCGTCATGCGCCGGAGTTGACGATCGATCAATACATGGAAGCCATCCGCAAGCTCGCGCACCATGCCGAGGATTTCTGCCGCGACCCGATCAACATCATGACCGAGAAGCATTTTCTGATCCGCAAATTCTTTTTGAGTCTGGTGGGCGAGGCGCGCATGGTATTCGAAAAAACACGCGTGGATTGCGAAGCCTGGTTGCGCAACGTGCTCACGCCGCTCATCACGCAGATCAACGATCACAAGATGCAAATCGAGCGCCGCCTGGAAAACATCCGCAAAATCCACGACAACATCGATTCGCTGCAAGATCGCTTGGTGGAATTGGACGCCTCGCAGTCCGCGCTGCTCAAGCAGCTTGCCGTGTTGGAAGGTATTCTCACCAAGCTGCAACGCCCGCAGCAGGCGGCGCAGCTTAAGACCGCTTAAATTTAACCTGATTAGCAATGAAACTCGGCCAGTTTAAAACTGACGGGTTTGCCGGCAAGGATGCCGGCGCCACTATAGAAGCACAGTAGTGTGTAGCGCCGGCTTCCAGCCGGCTGATTTAGCCACGCTGAGAAAGTTTGGATAGCTTAATGCCCTTCTTGCTCCCCCACCGGCTCCGCGTTGTGCGTTTGCGGATGTGCGGTGCGCAGTTTGCCCGCCTCGGTATCCCAATACAGCGGCTTCTCGGTTTGCAGCAAATGCAGCAGATTGCGGTAATCGTCCGAGTGCAGCCCGTTTAAATAATGTAAATCGGTGAGCTGGGTCGCGCTGCGTAAAATCAGGCGGCCTTCGCCTGGTTTGTCCACGCAGCCGGAGGGATTCCATTCCGCGTAATAGTTGCCGATGGTGATGATGGCCATTTTCTTCTCCTGGGTTGTGATGGGTGCGATTGCTTTCCTTAACTATAGGCAATGAATCGCGCCTGGTAAGAGACCAGAAAACAAAACGCCCCGGCTGGTCCGGGGCGTTTTGTTTGAAGCGAAGCAGTAGTAAGATTTACGCCGCTTTGGACTGCGGATACTGATGATAGGAAACCAACACGTCCACTTCGTGCTTCGAGCCCAGGATCACCGGCACGCGCTGGTGGATGCGGTGCACTTCGGCCACCATGGAGGCGACCCAGCGCATATTGAAGTCCTTGCCGCGCGGGTTGCCGGCGGGAATCTGGTAAATCTCGTCCATTTCTTCCGAGGCCATGGCGGCCAGGTGGCCGGCCCACTCGTTGCGCTTCAGGAAGATTTCGTTGGACAGGATGTCCATCTTCTTCTGCTCTTCGCCCTGCACATTTTCGGAACCGGCCGCACCCAGCACGCCCAGCAGGTCACCGTGATTCACGCCGTTGGCAATCATCTTGCAGGCGGTGACAACGTCGTTCAACAGACCGGTGAAGTCACCGGTGGCGCCTTGAACGTGGCGCTGCTCTTCGATCAGAAACTGGGTCAGGGTGGTGCCGAGAGGCATGTTGTATTCCTTAGCGATTTATAACATTAGAATTTGCTAATCATGCTGGAATAGCGAAATAACTCAATGAGATATGTATCGCGCTCTAGGGTAAAAAGGGGCTGCGACAACGTGTCGCATTCCCGCGTGCTGGCTGCACGGCTAGGATTCGAGCAATTCCAACAATAGATAAGCAGTATGCGGCACAGATTTTTTCCATTCGTGATTTTCGCCGCCCTCACGGGCGGCTTTTTCTTTTCGGCCTACGCAGAGACTGCGCCGGACGTTTCAAACAAGAATGGCGCCGCTTCCGTGCAGCGTGCAGGCAATGGGCCTGCCTCCACTCTCGCGGTAGGCGCCACGCTGGATGCAAAAGGGCGTCTTTGGCTGGTCAGGGTCGAAAATCAGCGGCTGCTGCTTTCCCGCTCCGGGGATGACGGCAGGCGTTTTTCGGCCCCGCTTACGATTACCCCGCAGCCGGAAGCGATCATGGCGGACGGCGAGAGCCGCCCCAAGATCGCCGTGAGCGCGGACGGCACGGTGCATCTCACCTGGGTGCGCGCGCTGAGCAAGCGCCATTCGGGCGAGATACGTTATGCGCGCTCGCGCGATGGCGGCGCGGTATTTAGCGAACCGGTCACGCTTAACGACGACGGCCTCGAAATCAGCCATCGCTTCGATTCCCTGGCAAGCGATGGCCGCGGCAAGGTGGCTGTGGCGTGGCTGGATGCCCGCGAACGCGATGCGGCGAAGGCGCAAGGCAGGCCGTTCGGCGGTGTATCCCTCTACGCAGTGGAATCGGAAGATAACGGGGTGCACTTCGCGCCCAATCGGCGGCTGGTGGAGCACACCTGCGAGTGTTGCCGCACCGGCATGGTCTGGTCGGCTGATGGCCCCGTCGCCTTCTGGCGCAATATTTTCGATACCAACACGCGCGACTTCGCCCTGGTCAATCTGTCGGGTGGGCCGGTGCGCAGAGCGACGGACGACGACTGGCAGATAGATGCCTGTCCTCATCACGGTGGCGGCATCGCAGCGGACGGACACGGCGCGCTGCACCTTGTGTGGTTCACGCAAGGCAACAAGCGCAAAGGAATTTTCTATCGGCGCATGAAGGGTGATGAGATGACGCCCCCCCTGCCAATCGGCAATCCTGCCGCACAGGCCGGGCACCCGGCCGTGGCGGCGGCGGGCGCCATGGTGCTGTTGGCTTGGCGTGAATTCGACGGCCGGGTCTATTCCGTGTGGGCCCAGCGCTCGCGTGATGGGGGGGCGCAATGGGAAGTCCCGCGCCGCCTTGCCGAGACGGCGGGCGCCGCGGATTACCCGGTGCCGCTGACTGACGGAAAAAAGGCCTTGGTCGTGTGGAGCGCGGCGACCGAAGGCGTGCGCGTCCTGCCGGTTGAAGGCGCGGGGAGCAAGCCGTGAAAAAGCTTTGGCTCCTAAGTTTCATTTGCTGCATCTCCAGCCAGGCGGCGCAAGCAAACGAGTTGGCGCGTTTTCACGCCGACAGCCTGGCGGCCATCCAGGCGCGTTACGCTGGGCAGCCTTTTATCCTGAGTTTATGGTCCGCCAACTGGTGCGGTCACTGCATCACGGAACTGACCATGCTGGGCAAGCTGGCGCATACGGAGAAGCGCTTGCCGCTGGTACTGGTATCGGTGGACCGGCCGGAGGAAACCCCCGCGCTGCAAGCCACATTGCGCAGCCTGGGGCTGGGCCGCATGGAAGCCTGGGTATTCGACGATGACATCTCCGAGCGTTTGCGGGCTGCCGTCGATCCCGCATGGCATGGCGAATTGCCACGCACTTATCTGTACGACGCGCAGCATCGACGTGAAGCGGTCACCGGAATTCTCGGTGAGGAAAAGTTAAAAAGTTGGCTGCGTCAAAACGTGCGCGACTGATCCGGATATCTAAGGTTGATCGATAACAACAAAAGGCAATGTTCATGAAGCTACGCGCCATTCCACTTATGCTTGCATCCGTCTTCTTCACGCCGTTCGCCTGGGCGGCGGGTGAAACCGGGCAAAGTTTGCCGGAAATGACGGTCTCCGGCGAACGGCCGGCGACTCCCGCCAACCTGCCGAATACCACTTATGGCGTCACGTCCGAGGGCATGGAGCAGTTCAACGTCGTCAATACGGAGGACGCGCTGAAATACACCCCCAACCTGATCGTGCGCAAGCGCTATATCGGCGACCGGAACGCCATCATATCCGTCCGCGGCACCAATACCCGTCAGTCGGCGCGCAGCGTGGTGATGGCGGACGGTCTGCTCCTGAGCAACTTCCTGGGTTCCGATTTCAGCTTCCCGCCGCGTTGGTCCATGGTCAGCCCGGAGGAAATTGACCGGGTTGACGTGATTTACGGCCCTTACTCGGCGCTCTACCCCGGCAACTCGCTCGGCTCCACGGTATTGATCACGACCAAAATGCCCTCGCAATTCACGGCCGACGTGAAGGCGCAAGCCTTCAGCCAGCATTACGATCTGTACGGAACGAATGACACGTTCAATGGGAACCAGATCAATGCCCTGATCGGCTCCCGCTCAGGCGCGCTGTCCTACCTGATCACCGCCAATAGGCTCGACAACAAGAGCCAGCCGCTCAGCTTCGCCACGCTGGCGCAGTCGACGACAGCGGTGACGGGGGGCGAAACAGTAGTCACCGGCACACACTCGGACCGCGACCAGACAGGTGCGCGGCGCGTGGTGCTGGGTGTAAGCAGCGAGGGTATCGACCACACAATCCAGAGCCAGCTTAAGACGAAATTCGTCTACGATTTCACGCCGTCCTTGCAGGGCACGTTCATTGCCAGTTATTGGGGCCAGAACCGGGACAGCACGACCATCTCCTACCTGCGCGACGCCAGCGGCAACCCGGTGCTAAGCGGCAATGTGAACATCGACGGTTTCCGCTACACCATCGCGGGCGCGACCTTCGCGCCCAGCAGCGGAGAAGACGCGCGCTGGCTGTATGGCGCTTCGCTTAAGACGCGCAATCAGACCGGCTGGAACTATGAGGCCGTTGCATCCCTGTTCGACGTGGCCAAGGATGTTAGCCGCACCTCCAGCGGATCGGGCGCAGGCGCGGGCACCGTCACCTACGGCGACTCCACCGGCTGGCGCTCCTTCGACATCAAGGCTGACCACCGCCCGCAACTAATGCCGGGGAGCCATTGGCCGACGTTCGGTTATCACTACGACAATTATTGGCTCAACAGCCAGACCTACAATGCCTCAGACTGGCAAGTGGAGACGCTCACCGGACTGAACAGCGCCTTTGCCGGCAAGACTGAAACCCATGCACTGTTCGCGCAGGATGCCTGGCAGATGGCGGAGGCATGGAAGCTCGTGCTGGGCGCCCGCCACGAGCAATGGCGCGCCTACGAAGGCTCGCGCGCCACCAGCAGCGTCAATATTGCCTATGGCGAACGCAAGCAGTCCAACTGGTCTCCCAAGGCATCGCTGGAGTTTGCTCCCAGCGATCGCTGGCTGGCGCGTCTGTCTCTGGCCAAAGCCTATCGCTACCCAACCGTGAGCGAACTGTTCCAGGGCAGGATCACCGGCATGACGCTGCTCAACAACGATCCGAACCTGAAGCCCGAGAATGCGTTTTCCAAGGACCTTACCTTCGAACGCTATTACGGCCACGGCACGCTGCGCATGTCTCTGTACGAAGAGGACGTGAACGATGCCATCATGAGCCAGACCAACACCACCGTGTCCCCGAACGTAACCAACATCCAGAACATCGACCGCGTGCGCACCCGCGGGGTGGAAGTGGCGTATGGGGGCACGAATGTATTCGTGCAAGGACTCGACATCAACCCCAGTGTGGCCTACAACCAGGCCAAGACCTTGGAGAATGCGAAATATCCGGCGAGCGAGGGCAAGTATTTCTATCGTGTTCCCTTGTGGCGCGCCAATTTAATGGTCACTTACCGGCAGACGCCGCAATTGTCATACACCTTTGCCGCGCGCCACTCGGGGCGGCAGTACAACACGCTCGACAACTCCGATACCAACCCGGACACGTTCGGCGGCACCAGTTCTTACACCGTGTTCGATCTCAAGCTGAAGTACCAGGCCCGAAAGGATGTCACGTTCGGATTTGGGGTAGAGAATCTCACGGATGAGCGGTATTTTGTTTTCCACCCGTACCCAGGGCGGACTTTTTTCGCGGAGTTGAAGGCAGCTTTCGAGTAAGGCGCATTCACTGGAAATGAGACATGGGCACCTCTAAAAATCCAAACTTCGTCGCCATACTTCGTTGCTCACAAAAAATGTCTCCTTACATATCAAACATATGCGGCGGAAACATTTTTTGCTCGCGCCTCGTCTTGCTTAGAATTTTGAATTTTTCGAGGTGCCCACATGTTCTTGGCGCAGAGTGGATGGCAGCCCGGCTCGCGAGGAAAGCCGGCAGCGCTGCATGAACAAATCCCTATGCCGCATGGGCTTGGCCCTGCTTCACCTATGACGGCCACCTCGGCATTGCGCCGCGCATCATGGCTACGTGGGGCGGGATTGACTGTCGTGCTGGCGCTGCATGTGGCCGGCCTGTACGGCCTGTGGGTTTACCGGTTAGCTCCGGCTCCGCCTGCGGCTGCGCCCCTGTTCGTGGAGCTGATTACGCCGCCCCCCGCATCGAAACCGGAACCGCCGCCCAAACCGGCGCCACCCCGGCAGGCGAAGCTGACGCCGCGCCCGCTGGAACGGCCGCAACCGCAACAACTGGTGGCGCAGGCGCCGGTGCAATCGCCGCATGAGCCGGTGGCGTTAGCCGCGCTGCCGCAGATCGAAGCGCCCGCGCCGCAACCGAAGCCGGCGGAGGCGCTCAGCCTGGCTGCCGAGCTGGCGGTGAGTTGCCCGGAGCGCACGCCGCCGGCCTATCCGGCACTGTCGCGCCGGCTGGGCGAGGCGGGCCGGGTCACCTTGCGCGTGGAGCTGGACGAACGCGGTATCGTGGCGGCGGTGCGCGTGGCGAACAGCAGTGGCGCGCCGCGACTGGATGACGCCGCCGCCGCCGCCGTCAAAACATGGCGCTGCAACCCGGCGCAGCGCGATGGCCGCGCGGTACGGGCGGTGGCGCTGCAAACATTCAATTTCACCCTGGAGGGACGTTGAGATGGAACCTACCCTGGGCTTCGCCCACTTTATTGCGCAGAGCGACACGATTGGCCGCTTTGTCCTGCTGCTTTTGCTCGCGCTCTCGGTGGCGAGCTGGTATCTGATACTGACCAAAGCAGTGAGCAACCTTCTCGCCTTCCGCCGGGCCGAGGTTTTTCTCAAGCGTTTCTGGCAGGCCGGATCGCTGCAGACGATGAGCGAGACGCTGGGGCAGCAACCGGTGGACAACGCCTTCGCCGAACTGGCGCACCAGGCCTTGGGCGCGGCGACCGACAACCGCTCGGGCCAACACACGCTGGCCGAAGCGGGCGGGCTGAGCGAATTTCTGACGCGCGTGCTGCGCAACGGCATCGAGCAGGAAGCGTCGCGCGTCGAGCAGGGGCTCACCGTGCTGGCCTCGGCCGGCTCCTCCGCCCCGTATATCGGGCTCTTCGGCACGGTGTGGGGCATCTACCATGCGCTGGTCAACATCGGCATGTCCGGCCAGGGCACGCTGGACAAGGTGGCGGGGCCGGTGGGCGAGGCGCTGATCATGACCGGACTCGGCCTGGCGGTGGCCATTCCGGCGGTGCTCGCCTACAACGCTTTCAACCGGCGCAACCGCATCTGGCTGGCGAAGCTGGATGCCTTCGCCCATGACCTGTATGCCCTGACCACGGTGGGTGCGAAGACCAACAGTTCCGCCGGCGACGCACGCCAACTGCGCGTGGTCGTGCCGGGCTGAGGAGACGCTCATGGCAATGGGAAGCTTCAGGACGCGCTATCAGCCGGAACCGGTGGCGGAGATCAACATCGTGCCCATGGTGGACGTGATGCTGGTGCTGCTGGTGATTTTCATTGTCACGGCGCCGCTGCTGACTCACGCGGTAAAAATCGATCTGCCCAAGGTGGCGAGCCATCCGAATGTCGCCCGCGCGGAGCATATCGAATTCGCGCTGCGGGACGACGGCGAGGCGTACTGGAACGGCGCCCGGCTGGAGTGGGCGGAGGTGGAGCCGCGTTTGGCCGCTGCCGCGAACCAGCAGCCGCAACCGGAACTGCATCTGCGAGTCGATCGGCGCGTGCCATACGAACAGGTGGCGCGCGTCATGGCGGCGGCGGCGAGGACGGGTCTGACCCGGATCGGATTCGTCAGCGATCCAACGGAGAAGCGTTGAGCACGGCCTGATCACGCGTTTTTGTAGCGCAAGCATCCTGCTTGCATGCCGGCAGGATGCCGGCGCCGGATATAGCCGCGGGGGGTTACTCGCTGGCGAGTTGATCGGAGCGGGTAAAAATCCAAGTGCGGGTAATGCCGACAATATCGGTATCGCGCCGGATGTCGTCGGGGAAGGCGGCATAGGGGCTGGCTAATTGCACGATGCGCACAGCGGCTTCGTCCAGAATCTTGGAGCCGGAGGAACGGTCGATATCCACCTTCTCCAGCGTGCCATCGGACTTGATGTGCACGGTGATTTGCAATCTGCCGTAGAGCTTCTTCTGTCTGGCTTCTTCGGGGTAGTTTAAATTGCCCACGCGCTCGACTTTTAGACGCCAGTCATCCACATAGCGCGCAAAGCGGTATTCCTCCACCCGCACCCCGAGATTTTTGCGCTTGGGCCGGCTTTGGTAGGCGTTGTAGTCGCGCTCGATTTGCGCCTGCATTTTCGCCATTTGCAAGCTGCGCGCCATCAAGTCGGTGGCGTCCGGTGTGTGCCCGGTTTCGGTTTGGGGGCGGGCCGCAGGGGCGGGCTTGTCCAAGACAGGTTTGGTCTTTAGCTGCGTCAACAAACGCGCTTGCTGCTGCTCCAGTTCGCGCATTTGTTCCTGCCGCTTTTTGAGCTCGGGTTGCGGTTCCGCGTTTTCGGTCACGGGGAAGGGGGAAGTGGCGCGCGCTGCGGCATCGGTATTGCCACCGCCTTCCAGGCTGGCTTGCGCCAGCGCTTCCGCCTTGAGCGGGCGGTTGGCGGATTTGGCGTTGACCAGTATCACTTGCAATGGGCGCACGCCGGCGTCGGTGTGGCGCGAATCTGGCAACACGAAACCGAGTCCGAGCATCACGGTGAAATGAAAAACGATGGAGATGCTCATCGCGACCGCGAACGGAACGGAGATGCCAAACGTGGCGGCGAGGGTGCGGGCGGATTGGGCCAACTGCGTGATGGACTCGTGGAGTTGCGAAACTTGGATTTTATGCCTGATCGCCGGTGCTTGTCACACCGTGCCGGCAAATACGCAAGTCAGCTCCAAGGCCAGCGGATCGATATCGCGCAGGACGAGGGTGGCCCGAGTGCCGCCCGCAAGCTCAGGCAAGGCCACGGCCTTGGTGACCAAGGGTAAGTTCTCGAAGCGCACCAAATTCTCGCGAATCACGGCCGCGGTTACTTCGGTAATGCCTTCTTGCAGCAAATATCGCAGCGCCCAGTATCTTTCCATATTGCGCTGGAAGTCGTTGTACGCCTCATAGGTTTGCTCGAAGGCATACATCGCGCTTTCCAGCGCTTCATCCTTGGCGGCGTAGATCGGCGAGTCACCCGTGGCCAGGGCAATCAATTGGCGTTGATTGAGCAGATCGATGTAACGCCGCAGCGGCGAGCTCGACCAGACATAACGTTCGACACCCAAGCCCTGATGCGGCAGCGGCTGCGTGGTCATGCGCGTCTTGCCCTTATCCTGCGCGCGATAGATCGCGGTGACTTTATGCTCCGCCAGCCAATCCGCCCAGCGGCTGTTGGCCAGAATCATCAACTCCGCCACCACTTTGTCGATCGGCGTGCCGCGTTCGCGGTGAATGATGCGCACCCGATCATTTTCGATCTTGAACATGTACTCGGGAATCAGGTTGCGGCCCTTGTCCTTCACGCCGCGTTTTTCTTCCAGGTGATCGGCAAAATGCCACAGCCATTCCAATTCATCGCGATAGCGATAGTCCACGCCGTTGCCCAGCGTGCTCTGGTTGAATAGCGGCTCCAATTGCTCGTGGCGCAGATTGGCCGCGATGGTCACGCGTTCGAGTTTGGTCTCCTGCGCGCGCACGCTGTAATCCGGCGCCAGGGTGAGGTAGAGCGACAGTGCGGGGCAGGCCGCGCCTTCCTTGAGCGTGAACACATCCACTGCGCTATCTGGCAGCATGGTGATTTTATTGCCCGGCATATACACCGTGGAAAGCCGCTTGCGCGCAATCGCGTCCAGATCGGAATTCGGCGTAATGCCCAGAGCGGGCGCGGCGATGTGGATGCCGAGGCGGTAGTCGCCGTTATCCAACTTCACCAGCGAGAACGCATCGTCGATCTCGGTCGTGGTTTCGTCGTCGATGCTGAAAGCGGAAACTTCGGCCAAGGGCAAATCCGTCGGCGCGACGCAAGTGGCCGTGGTGGTAAACCCCGGCCCCTCGGGAAACCACTCGCGCAAGAAACGCTGCAAGTGATAGTCGTGACTGGAGGGAATCGCCCCGCATTTTTCCAAGAGATGCAAAGGCCGCAGATTGGTCGCTGCCGCGGCTTGTTCCAGCGCCTTGAATTCCAGCGCGTTCTTCTCCGGCGCGTACAGCAGCATAGGTAAGTGCGGCGGGAATTCGGCGGGCAAAGTGCCTGCGCTGAGTTCACTCACATAGCGCGCCAGCAACTCGGCCTGCTTGCGCTTCTTCTCCTCGCTCGCCAGCGCGGCTTTGAGCGATTCCTCCGGCGCGGGTTTGTAGCGTCCCTTGCCCTTCTTGTAGAAATACATCGGCGCGCTGTGCAGCCGCATCAATAAACCGGCGGATTCCGTGGCGCTCAACGCATGCCCGAAATAATCCTGCCCCAGCGATTGGAAATCGAATTCCTCGGCCCCGCTCGCCTCCCACAAAAAACTTAGATCGATGTTGTCAGCGACTTGATGCGCCGCCTCCAAAAAGCCGGACAAGGCCGGTTCCTTGAACTGGAACAGCACATTGTTAGCTTTAATCTTGGCGCGCTTGCCGTGCAGGGTTTCCACCTGGAACGAGGTGGTATTGTCAGCCAGGATGGTGCCGACTTTAAAGCCGCCATCTTCTTCAAAAAAAACGTACATGGGAAAGCCTGGGGGGAAGGGGGCGCAAGTTTACCGGAAGGGGCGGGGCGGGGAAAGCGCAGAGTATGTTGCATTTTCTGCCGATTTCATTGCTACGGGGCGGTGGTCAGGCCGTCTGCAAATGGCACGGTTGACCGAGATATGAGATTTGTTTAGTATTGCCCTGCGACTAGTGCACTCGTTCCAAAGCGAGTCCCTCCCTAACCGGGCTGGTCGTACCAAATACCTAAGGCCAGCGTTGAATAACCACATTTCCGCTGGCCTTTATCTTTTCCCAAGCCGCCTTCGCAGCATGCTCATGCCAGCGATCGGGCAAGTCGCTTTTATTTTCATAACGCCCCGCCATGTAAACCAGCAAGTCCGCTACCTGCAGAAAACGGCTGTGGTGTGATTGTGTGAAATACACAGTATCAAGCAAACGGCCCAAGGGGCGGCCAAAATACATCGGGGTTTTACCTTGGGATTTATATTCGGAGAAATCAACTACTGCACCTGTAACCTCGTCTGCTTCTTAGTCACCGAAGACAAGCCCAAGGTCTTTAGCGCCATCGAGATATTCGGCAAAACGCTCAAGAATTAACATCAGACCAAGACGATAAGGTGGTGTGGGGTATTTGTATTTTTGCTCGTGCCGTTCGACGTTGATGCATATCATACGTACAGGAATCTGATTATCAGTAACGAAGGTCGCAACATCTTGAAATACTCTTATCCGATCTTCTAATTTGCGCCCTTTGGCATTGCCCTTGCCATGAAACAATTCCTTACCATGAAACTCATTGGCTTGAGTTAGAGAACGTGCGCCAAAAAAATTGAAAGCAATCTGGCCCAGCGTGTTCTCGAAGTCTATGGCTTTCTGGTCGGGGATCAGAAGGCCGCCGATGAAGAAATGTGGGTTTCCTGGTCCATGCTTGTTTTCATCGAAATAGCAAAGATGCATATGAGCCTAAGGTAAATTGTTCGTTACAAAATATCGGGCATTCGCAGAGATGTATAGCCCACGAGCCCACTTATTTGCAATACGGCGACTGCTGAATGTTTACCGTACCGAGCGAAAAATTATCACTTAACTGGCAAGCCCTGATCTACAGGTTGCAATGGAAAGCGAAAATTGATGTGACTGCTTGAATACTGTTCATATTTTTACTCCACCCTCGCCAACCCGCTCGGTTTGATCTTTGCCTCCAGCGCCCGGCCTTTGCGCGCGCGCTTGCCGACATGCGCGGCGAGGCTGGATGCCGAGAGCAGCACTTCCTGCATTTTGCCGCCGCGACCGGCCCCGCTGACGATGACGCTACGCTTGCTGATGGCCTGTGCGGCGATGAGCTTTTCGTTTTTATCCAACTCCATCAGGATCACGCCGCGCCCGCCGCCGGACAGGGTTTTGATTTCATCCAGGCCGAATACCAAGAGGCGGCCTTTTTCCGACAGGCAGGCGATGGCGTTGCTGTTATCGCTCACGGTGCGCGGGGCGACTGGCTCATCGCCTTCGTCCAGTGTCATGAAAGCCTTGCCGCCTTTGATGCGGCTCACCATGTCGCCGGCCTTGGCGGTAAACCCATAGCCGGCAGTCGAGGCCAGCAGCAAAGTGGTATCCGCCGTGCCGGCAAAGTAATGCAGGATGCGCGTGCCGCTCGCGAGATCGATCAGGGTCGTGATGGGCACGCCATCGCCGCGGGCGCTGGGCAGTGCGCCGACGCCCACGGAATAGATGCGGCCATTGGAGCCGAAGGCGAGCAGGTTATCCACGCTGCGGCACTCGAACGCGCCATACAAGGCATCGCCCGCTTTGAAGGCGAATTGCGCCGCGTCGTGGCCATGGCCCGAGCGGCTGCGCACCCAACCCTTTTGCGAGATGACGACGGTGACCGGCTCGTCGATGATTTTTTGTTCGATCACGGCTTTTTCTGCGGCCTGGATCAGCGTGCGGCGCGGGTCGCCATATTGTTTTTCGTCGGCTTCGATTTCCTTGACGATCAGCTTCTTCATCGACGCCGGATTGTTCAAGAGATCGTGCAGCGTGGTTTTCTCCGCGCGCAGCTCGGATAGCTCTTGTTGAATCTTGATTGCCTCCAAGCGCGCCAATTGGCGCAAGCGGATTTCCAAAATATCTTCTGCTTGGCGATCCGAGAGCTTGAACGCGGCAATCAAGGCCGGTTTCGGCTCATCCGATTCGCGGATGGTTTTGATCACCTTCTCGATATTGAGCAGCACCGACTCGCGGCCTTCGAGGATATGAATCCGGTCGTCGACTTTTTGCAGGCGGAATTGCGCGCGGCGGGTAACCGTCTCAAACCGGAAAGCGATCCACTCGCGCAGGATGTCGATCAAGGCTTTCTGACGCGGACGGCCATCGCCGCCGATCATCACCAAGTTGATCGGCGTGCTGGTTTCCAAGGAGGTGTGCGCCAGCAGCATATTCATGAATTCGGTTTGATCTTGGTTCTTGGTTTTTGGCTCGAACACCAAGCGCACCGGCGCATCGCGCCCGGACTCGTCGCGCACGGCATCGAGTACCGCCAGCATGGATTGCTTGAGGCCGAGCTGCTCTGTCGTGAGCGATTTTTTGCCGAGCTTGATTTTCGGGTTGGTCAGTTCTTCGATTTCTTCCAGCACTTTTTGCGAGGAGGCGCCGTGCGGCAGTTCCGTCACCACGGCCTGCCACTGACCGCGCGCCAAATCTTCGATCTTCCAGCAAGCGCGCACTTTCACGCTGCCGCGACCGCTGGCATAAATCTCGGCAATGGCCGCAGCGGGCGTAATGATTTGCCCGCCGCCGGGGAAATCCGGGCCGGGGATGAATTGCATCAACTCGCTGTGCGTGAGCTTGGGGTTGCGGATCAAGGCCACAGCGGCCTTGGCGACCTCGCGCAGATTATGCGAGGGGATTTCGGTCGCCATGCCGACCGCGATGCCGGATGCGCCGTTGAGCAGCACGAAAGGCAAGCGCCCCGGCAACAGTTTCGGCTCTTCGGTCGAGCCGTCGTAGTTGGGCTGAAAATCGACCGTGCCCAGATTGATTTCATCCAGCAGCAATTTCGCAATCGGCGTCAGGCGCGCTTCGGTGTAGCGCATCGCCGCCGCGCCATCGCCGTCGCGCGAACCGAAATTGCCCTGGCCATCGATCAAGGGATAGCGCAGCGAAAAATCCTGCGCCATGCGCACCAGCGCGTCGTACACCGATTGATCGCCGTGCGGATGCAATTTGCCCAGTACATCGCCCACCACCGCCGCCGACTTGCGCGGTTTGGCACTCGCACTCAAACCCAGTTCATTCATCGCGTACAAAATGCGCCGCTGCACCGGCTTTTGGCCGTCGCACACATCCGGCAGCGCGCGGCCCTTGACCACGGAAATGGCGTATTCGAGATAAGCGCGCTCGGCAAACAGCGCCAGCGTCAGCGATTCGCCGTCTTCGGGGGGGATTTCTGAGAAGAGATTGCCTTGTTCGGTCATAGAGAAAAATTCTTTTTGGAGTGCATCTTAGTTCGGAGGGGATTTTTTCGACCCTCTCCCCTGCCC
>JACRIU010000081.1 GCA_016235775.1 Hydrogenophilales bacterium | reverse complement strand
CTAAAATCCAATTACTTGAACTTCGGTATAGGTACTTCATTACTTCGATTTACTTAGCTCTAAACTTACGCCTAAAACCAAGCCCCAAAGCACTCAGCACCCACACCTATCGGCTGTTTATGTTTTTAAAGAACAGGTCGCCTCCCATATCACATCTTCTGGATGGCGAGGTATTAACTTTTGGTTGCGGGGGCAGGATTTGAACCTACGACCTTCGGGTTATGAGCCCGACGAGCTGCCAGACTGCTCCACCCCGCGTCGAGCCAAAGACTATAACCGTTTTTACTAATACATGTCAAACGCCATGTTTTTCAGACACCTGCCAACGACATTCTTGTTTTCATATTTTTTCATTGATTTTCAATAAGATATAGAGCACTCTAATGCAATGCCAGAGATGAACAAAATCATGCAACAAGCACGAGGAATGATTGGCGCACGGCTTCGCCATGACGGACAAAATTGCACGGTAATTGAGGTGCTAGAGGACCGGCTTGAATTTATTCTAGAAGCGGACAACCCTACCCCAGCAATTCAGTCCGATGCTTATGGAAACGCCCGACGGGAAATGCGTGCGCTATGTGACGGTTCCCGCCGCATATTGCCCCCATACTCGATGAAGCAGGGGATGAACTGCATCCCTCCTTATCTCAGCTTAATGGATTTTAGGATAACGCCCAAGAAAAACTGAGGTCGGGTGCTGATGTTTGAGCGGCACACCTAGACAAAACCTGCGAACACGACGAAGATATTCGGAATATTTCCAACACCAGAATATCTGGAGAAAAAATGGAGCCGGTGAATTTTACACACTTCAATTTTGGCGCGCGTCTCAATGACTATATTCACGAGATTTTCCATCATGGCGGCGTAACTCGCACCGAGGCCGATCTTACTGATGGGCAACGCGCATTCCTCCATGCAGTGCGCCGCGAACTCGTCAAATATGCAGACCCTTTGCGCAAGGGCTATCCCAGCAACCAATTAGAGCAACTAGAATCTTTTGCCCGCACCTTGGGAGATTTGCACAACTCGTATCACGACGCGGGGATGAACAAAATTGCGGATTGTTTGTTTAACCGTTGGAAAATGGTGCGCGAAGAAGTCAAAAAGCTCGCGGCAGCCGGCGGCGCCGACCTCCCGGCATGGGTGGATGTAATTGAAGTCGAAGCGTCTGACATGCCCGCCTTTTTTGACGCCTAGAAATACTCATAAATTTGCCGCACTAAGCCGAATGGCAAACCTCATAAAACCATTGTACTTTCAAACAGTTAAAATCTAATTCAAAAAATTTAAATGCTTTATCCATCCATAAAATATATGGATGAGACTCCAGAATCTTCCGTGCTATTCTTGCAACCTTTCAAAAAACCATAACCCACGGTCTTTAGGAGATAACATGCCGAAACTGGTCAACCCGCATGGCGGCGGCAACCTCAAACCCCTTCTGCTGACGGGCGACGCACTGAAAGCCGAGCTGGCCCACGCACAAACCCTACCTAAAGTTCGCATGACTTCCCGGGAAACCGGCGACCTCATCATGATGGGTATCGGCGGTTTCACGCCGCTTGACGGTTTCATGACCCATGCCGATTGGCAAGGCGTGTGCGACGGTTACAAAATGGCGAGCGGCTTGTTTTGGCCTATCCCGGTCACCCTTTCCACTGACAATGAGACCATCAAAGCTGGCGCCGACATCGCGCTGGTTGACGGCGAGTCCGGCGAGATCATGGGCACCATGAAGGTGACCGAGCAGTACACCATCGATAAGGCCCATGAGTGCATGGAGGTTTACAAAACCACTGATATGGAGCACCCCGGCGTCAAGATGGTTATGGGCCAGGGCAAGTACAATCTGGCTGGCACGGTAAAAGTCCTGTCTACCGGAACCTTCAAGGAAGAATACGGCGACCAGTTCATGACTCCCGCCGAGACACGCGCCAAATTCGAACAAATGGGCTGGTCCAAGATTGCAGCATTCCAGACCCGCAACCCGATGCACCGCTCCCACGAGTACTTGGCCAAGATCGCCATCGAGACCATGGACGGCGTGCTGGTTCATTCCCTGCTCGGCGCCCTGAAGCCGGGCGACATCCCCGCCGAAGTTCGTTCCGAAGCGATTAGCGTTTTGGTCGAAAACTACTTTGCGCCCAACACCGTCATCCAGGCCGGCTACCCGCTGGACATGCGCTATGCCGGTCCGCGTGAAGCCCTGCTGCATGCCTTGTTCCGCCAAAATTATGGTTGCTCGCACCTGATCGTCGGCCGCGACCACGCTGGCGTGGGCGATTACTACGGCCCCTTCGACGCCCAGAAAATCTTTGATGAGATTCCCGCTGGCTCGCTCGAAACCAAGAACATGAATATCGACTGGACCTTCTGGTGCAACAAGTGCGGCGGCATGGCCTCGCAGCGTACCTGCCCGCACACCAAGGACGATCGCATTCTGCTGTCCGGCACCAAGGTGCGTTCGATGCTTTCCGAAGGCAAAGACCTGCCTGTTGAATTCAGCCGACCCGAAGTGGCTAAAGTGCTGCAGAAATACTACGCTGGCTTAAGCGCGGAAGAGAACGTCAAGATCGAGCTCAAAGGCCATTCCGCAAAATAGTTTTGAAGTTTGTTTCAAGGTATAGCCGGATCAAGCAGTCCCGGTTTTTTTAACTGTAGTTGCATTTTGGAGAGACAACATGCCAACTTTCGTACGCACCGACAAATGTGACGGTTGCAAAGGGCAAGACAAAACCGCGTGCATGTATATTTGCCCGCATGACCTGATGATGCTGGACAAAGACGGTTCCGCGACCGGCCACGCCATGAAGGCTTATAACCAAGAGCCAGAGCAATGCTGGGAGTGCTACTCCTGCGTGAAAATTTGCCCGCAACAAGCGATTGAAGCGCGTCACTACGCTGACATCGTCCCACTGGGCGGCTCTGTGCAGCCTCTGCGCGGCACTGACTCCATCATGTGGACCATCAAGTTCCGCAATGGCACGTTGAAGCGCTTCAAGTTCCCGATCCGCACCACCCCGGAAGGCTCGATCGACCCGTTCGGCGGCAAGCCGGAAGCGAAAATGGAGAACATCAGCAAAACTGGTTTCTTCAACCAGGAAAACGGCTATCGCGCAGGCAACCCTGCTGAACTGATCCGTAAATAATCTGCACGGTTAAACCCAACAATTGCGGGAGGGAGCGGGCCGGATGTGCCACGCTGAACTGCAAGCAAGGAGATAAAAAATGGCTGGTGAATTTGGTAAACCCGAAGTAGTCGAAGAGGAAGTAGACATCCTCTTGATCGGTGGTGGCATGGCTTGCTGTGGCGCCGCTTATGAAATCATGCGTTGGGCCGAAGCCGCTAAAAAAGAAGTCGGCGTCGACCTGAAAATCAAACTGGTGGACAAAGCTGCGATGGATCGCTCCGGCGCCGTTGCACAAGGTCTGTCCGCCATCAACACCTACATTGGACCCGAGCAAGACCCCGCCGACTACGCGCGTATGGTCTCCAACGATCTGATGGGCATCACCCGTGACGACTTGGCCTATGACCTGGGCCGCCACGTTGACGAATCCGTGCACCTGTTCGAAGAATGGGGCCTGCCGATTTGGAAGACCGACGAAAACGGCGAGCGTCATGACGGCTCCAAAGGCCTGCCCGCGCTGAAAGACGGCGGCAAGCCCGTGCGTTCCGGCAAATGGCAGATCATGATCAACGGCGAATCCTACAAATGGATCGTCGCTGAAGCAGCGAAAAAAGCGCTGGGCATGGACCGCATCCAAGAGCGCATCTTCATTGTGAAACTGGTGAACGACAAGAACGACAAGAACCGCGTTGCCGGTGCTGTTGGCTTCTCGACCCGCGATCACAAAGTTGTCGTCTACAAATTCAAGGCCTGCTTGCTGGCCGCCGGTGGCTGCGTGAACTTGGTCCGTCCGCGTTCCGTGGGCGAAGGCCAAGGCCGCGCCTGGTACCCGGTGTGGAACGCAGGTTCGACCTACGCAATGGCTGCTGAAGCCGGCGCTGAGTTGACCATGATGGAAAACCGCTTCGTGCCAGCCCGTTTCAAAGACGGTTACGGCCCGGTCGGCGCCTGGTTCCTGCTGTTCAAAGCCAAGGCTGTTAACGCCCTGGGCGAAGTGTACATGGACCGCAACAAGGATATGCTGAACGACTACCCTCCCTATGGGCTGGCTGCCGTTCCTGCTTCTTGCTTGCGTAACCACCTGATGCTGAAAGAGATGAAAGAAGGCCGCGGCCCGATTTACATGGACACCGTGACCGCGCTTGCCAAGCTGAAAGAGACCCTGTCTCCGCGCGAAGTGAAGCATCTGGAAGCTGAAGCATGGGAAGACTTCCTCGACATGTGTATCGGCCAATGCGGTATCTGGGTTGGTGAGAACATCGAGCCGGAAAAGAAAAATTCCGAATTGATGCCGACCGAGCCCTACCTCTTGGGTTCGCACTCCGGTTGCTGCGGTATCTGGGTATCGGGTCCGGACGATCTGGGCGCACCGAAAGCCGAAGAGCACGCCGATGCGGCCAAAGTGCCAGGCCACCTGCCTGCCGGCTGGAGCTGGGGCTATCGTTCCATGACCACGGTTAAGGGTCTGTTCACCGCCGGCGACGGCGTGGGCGCATCCGGCCACAAATTCTCCTCCGCTTCGCACGCCGAAGGCCGTATTTGCGCCAAGTCCATGGTCAAATTCTGCATCGATAACAAAGACTGGAAACCTGAACTCGACACCGACGTTAACGCCTTGGTGGAAGATATCTACCGCCCAGTTCGCACCTTCATCGAGCACAAGGACTACACCACCGCCATCGACGTGAACCCGAACTACATCACGCCGAAAATGCTTCAGTTCCGTCTGCAGAAAATCATGGACGAGTACGTTGCAGGCGTTGCAACCTACTACACCACCAACGAGCACATGCTCAAAGTGGCTGAAGAGAAGTTGGAAATGTTGAAGGAAGACGCGCTGAAGATGCGTGCAAAAGACCTGCACGAACTGCTGCGCGCCTGGGAAAACTACCACCGTATCATTACGGCGGAAGCCCACATGAAACACATTCAGTTCCGTGAAGAATCCCGCTATCCGGGCTTCTACTACCGTATGGACAAGAACTTTGTCGACGAAGAGAACTGGAAGTGCTTCGTGAACTCCATCTATGACAAAACCACCCACAAGTGGACCGTGTTCAAGCGCAAGCATGTGGATCTGGTGGACAAGTCCAAGCTGTTCAAGCCGGCTGCCCACTAAGTTGTAGCGTTACACGTTGTGCAAAACCGGGCGCCTCGCGGCGTCCGGTTTTTTCTTTCTGGAAGCGATAGACCTACTCTGAATGTGCCTCTGGGCCAGGCCCGAGCAGCGTATTGAGAATAGGCCTAAAATTGACGTAGTAGAACCGTGAGGTAAATCATGAGTGAATTCATCGAAGACTCCCCCTTTCCGAATAGCCCGGTAATGCCCAAGTTAATGGCGGGCGATGCGACCATTCAATTCGAATGCCACAAAGGCATCTCCTGCTTTAACGCCTGCTGTAAAAACATCGACATCAGCCTCACGCCCTATGACATCCTGCGCCTGAAAAAACGCTTGGACATGAGCTCGGGCGATTTCCTGGTGAAATACACTTTTCCCTACGAGATGGATAAGGACGGCATGGCGGGGGTGAAATTCAAACCCGTCGAAAATGGCACCGCCTGCCAATTCATGACCGAAGAGGGCTGCGGCGTATACGAAGACCGCCCCACGGCTTGCCGCTACTATCCGGTCGCCCTGCTCTCGATGCGTAAGCAAAACGAATTCACCGAGCGCGAAGCCTATGCCATGGTGCAAGAAGACCATTGCAAAGGCCACTTTGAGCCGCGCACCCTCACCATCAACGAATACCGCAAAGAGCAAGGGGTAGAAGAATACGACGAGCTGGCCAGCGGCTGGCGCCAACTGATCCTGAAGAAGAAATCCGCCGGCCCCACCATCGGCGCGCCGAGCAAACGCAGCTTGCAACTATTCTTTATCGCCTGCTATGACCTGGATCGTTTCCGCGAATTCGTCACCAGCCCCGGCTTCAACGAAGTGTACTTACTTGAAGATGCGCTCAAGCAGCAAATCGCAAATGACGATGTCGCGCTGATGCAATTCGCGTTCCGTTTTCTGCGCCAAATATTATTTGGTGAAATCTCCATTGACACCAAGGACGATGCGGTCGATATACGCTTGGCGCGCAAAAAAGAACGCGAGGAAAAGCTGGACGAGATCGCCGCCAAAGTCGGCCCCATCGAATTCACCCGCGCCGATCCCAACGACAAGTACAACATCAAAGATTAAGCGCAAGGAAAACCATGCAAGCGCGCGCACTGGAAAGCGAAGCCTACTTCATCCAAGCCGAGCCGTATTACGAAGCCACCGGCGACGAAATCAAAATATTCGAAGCCGCCTATCGCAACAAACTTCCAATCCTGCTCAAAGGCCCGACCGGCTGCGGCAAAACGCGCTTTATGGAATACATGGCCTGGCGCTTGCAACGCCCGCTGATTACCGTTTCCTGCCATGACGATTTAACCGCCTCCGATCTGGTCGGCCGCTATCTGGTCAAGGGCGGCGAAACCACCTGGGTCGATGGCCCGCTCACCCGCGCCGTGCGCGCCGGCGCCATTTGTTATCTGGATGAAATCGTCGAAGCGCGCAAAGACACCATGGTCGTGATCCATCCCCTGGCCGACGACCGCCGCGTATTGCCGATGGAAAAGCTCGGCACCCTGGTGACAGCCGATGAAAACTTCTGCTTGGCCGTCTCGTATAACCCCGGCTACCAAAGCGTCTTAAAAGACCTTAAGCAAAGCACACGACAACGCTTCGTCGCGCTTGAATTCGACTATCCCGCTACTGAATTGGAAGCGAAAATTGTCGCCAATGAATCCAAAGTGGATCGCGCACTAGCGGACAAACTGGTCAAATTCGCGCACATGACGCGCAATCTTAAAGGCAGCGGCCTGGACGAAGGTGCTAGCACACGACTTCTAGTGCATGCGGGAAAACTCATCACCTCCGGCGTCGAACCAGTCTCTGCTTGCCGTAGCGCCATTGCACAGGCCATCACCGACGACGTGGAAATGCTGGCGGCCGTACAAGAGCTCTCGTCTTCGCTGTTTTAAAAAAACCTATCCGCCACAGAGGTCACAGAGAACACAGAGGAAACCACCGTCTTTTCTCTGTGCACTCTGTGATCTCTGTGGCGAAAAATTCTTTTTATGGCCGATAACGCGCCGCTCACCCTCGAGCAAATCCTTCAGCCCTTGGAAAAGTGGCTCGAAGTCGAATTCACTTTCCTCCACGCCACCGGAATCGCCAAAGCCTTGTCGCGTCTGCCTCGCGAGGAACAGGATTTCTTCCTCAACTGGACGCGGCGCATCAGCACCACCAACATCCAAATCGCCTATCAGTTCGCGGTTCGCGCCACCGCCGGCTTAGCACACATGGATCAGCGCGTGATCGAAGCCTGGGCGCTGCACGCCATGGACACCTACGACCGTGCCGGCCTGCGCGCCGCCATGCAAGTAATCGAGGATGTCGAAAACTTCGTTCAGCTCAGCCATGCGCACGCCGAGGGTGCGGTGTTTGACGAATTCAGCGGCATCTTGCTCGCCTTCGCGCACGGCCTGTCAGGCCGGCAATTAAAAATAGCGCAAGGCGATGTGCCTTACACCGACAGCGAAACGCTCTTTCTTCCCGCCGTCGTCGCACTGATGGAAACAGCCGAAGATAATTTCACGCTGTGCAAGGCCATGGTGGCCTTCCAATGGGCGCAAACGCGCTTCGGCAGCTTCCGCATTAATTTTGCCGAGGCGCTCGCCGCATATGAAGATCAAGCCTTCGCGCTCAAACAATTCCATGGTTTAGAAACGCTGCGGCTCGAAGCCTGCTTGCAGCGTGAA
Source organism: Hydrogenophilales bacterium (assembly GCA_016235775.1). Classification (GTDB taxonomy): domain Bacteria; phylum Pseudomonadota; class Gammaproteobacteria; order Burkholderiales; family Thiobacteraceae; genus RBG-16-58-11. The sequence goes on along the minus strand of JACRIU010000081.1, from coordinate 24,312 downwards.
CTACCCGGCCTCGCCCGCGAGATGCAGCGGCTCAAACAAACCTTGGGGGAGAGTGAAGCTATTCCGGAAACGTGGCGGCGCTTTGCCGAACGGCTCGCCGCACCCGACGCATCGGTCAACGACAGCCTGCGTTTGATGCAAGACGCCTACCATGCCCCGCCTGCCCCGATCGCTTGCTATCAAGGCGAACTGCGCCCAGACGCGGTAGCGGAATGCATGGCCAAGCGCACCGAGCACGAGAAAATGCACTTGCGCATCAAGCTCGCGCAAATGCTGGAAGAGCTGCAAAAGCAGCAAACCGAAGCGCCACCGGAAGCCCCGCCCAAAATCGATGTGAAAGAACATCAAGACAGTCCGGGAGATATTCCAAGCTTCGACATCACGCTGGACGATATGCCGGTCGCACCGCCGGAAGGCGTGAAGCAACTCTTAACCTCGGTCTATCTCGATTTCGGCAAAATCCCACCCGAGTACCTGGTGCCCGCAGGCGACGGCGATTACGATCTCACGCAATTCGAAGCGCAGGGCAAAGACCCGGACGACGTGTGGCAAGGCACCTACCACGAAGAAGGCGCGACGTTCTATCCGGAATGGGACCACGGCCGCCAGCACTATCGCAAGAATTGGTGCGTCATGCGCGAGAAAGACGTCCCCCCCGTGCATGATGACTTCGTGCCGCAGACGCTGCATAAATACAGCGGCCTGATCAAACATCTGCATCGCACCTTCGAAGGCCTACGCGACGAAGACAAGCTACTCAAGCGCCAAGCCGCCGGCGACGAAGTGGATATCGACGCCCTGGTAGAAGCCCTGGCCGATGCACGCGATGGACGCGAGATGTCCGATCGACTGTTCATGCACATGCACCGCGCCGAACGCAATGTGGCGGTGATGTTCATGGTGGATATGAGCGGCTCCACCAAAGGCTGGATCAACGACGCCGAACGCGAATCGCTGGTGCTGCTGTGCGAAACGCTGGAAAGACTAGGCGACCGCTACGCCATCTATGGCTTTTCCGGCAACACGCGCAAGCGCTGCGAACTGTACCGCATCAAGCGCTTCGACGAACACTACGACGACAACGTGCGTGCGCGCATCAGCGGCATCCGTCCGCAAGATTACACGCGTATGGGATTTGCTATTCGTCACCTGACCAAAGTACTGAATGAGGTCGATGCCAAGACCCGGCTACTCATCACCTTATCCGATGGCAAGCCGGATGATTACTTCGATGGCTATCGCAGCGCCTACGGCATCGAGGATACGCGCCAAGCCCTGATCGAAGCCAAGCGCACCGGGGTGCATCCCTTCTGCATTACCATTGACAAAGAAGGCCAGGAATACCTGCCGCATATGTATGGCGCGGCACAGTATGTGATTATTGATGAGGTGAGGAAATTACCGCTGAAGGTGGCGGATATCTACCGGCGGCTGACGTCTTAGCGGTCAAGGCATCGTCCAGCCAAAAAAATATAGATGTACGTAATGCGTGGTTGATTTCGGTCAGGAGCGGGATCACACAAAGATTTGTATTGGTGTTGAATTGCAAACCGGCGCGTGTCTCAGTTGTGCTGGTAGCTGCCTTTCGAGTTGGTGAGTAACCGGCAGTTATCAACCCTAAGCGGACGGAGAATTTCAGAAAGCTGCCGTTCCGCGTGAGGCACCGAGGGGCGCCTAGCATCCCCGAGGTCGCTCTCGACGTGGTTATTATGCGGCGTATGCCTTGGTGTAGACTTTATTTTCGAGCAGCGTTCGGAAGAACCCCATAAGAGCAAGTACGTTGGCAACAAAATCATCAATCTCATCGGGCTCAATGTACTCTTGTTGCCCATGCGCAATTGCATTGCGACGTTTCAGTAATAGGATGTCAAGAAAGGCTCTGTTTTTCTCAAAGTGGCTCGAGTCGACGCCACAGATCATACAGATGTCGTTCATCACATCCGTCTTGAGATTGGATCGGGTATCGACTAGATCTGGGTTCACGTACACAAATCTTCCACCTCCTCCGTCTAGAATATCGTTCACAAGATTACAACGCTCCTTCAGGCTTACGCGGCCATGATGCAAAGCATCCAGCGATCCCAAAACACTGTTGACGTAAATCTGACGCTCGAAGTCCGCAAACGTTTTCTTTCGCAACGTTAGATGCTCAAAATACCGATTTGCACATGTGCGTACGTAGCCCTCCCAATGAGCATAGCTCATCGCAATGATGGCCCTCAGCAGAGCCGGCTTGGAATACAAGTCGGCAGTCTTGATGGCTACCTTCATGTCGGAAAGCTCTTTTCGCCGCCAATTTAGGTCGGCGTCAAGAATTGTGGAAAGATCCTGCTCGGTGTATGGCTTACTCATGTGGCGAACCACGCTGTTCCAAACGGCACCGACCGCTGAATCCGTATTGTTCCCCTCAAGCCGGCTGTGAAGAAATTCTGTATATCGGGAGCTTGCCAGAACTCTTTGATCCGCTGTTGCAGATACTCAACCGGGTTCGCCTTTCCTTGAATATTTACCAGATTTCTAGCGATCCCGACTGCGATGCCCTCGAAGGCTGCAAGGCCAACTCGGCCGACAGGGACTCCATTCTGGAAACGGCGCAGTGCGTCCCCCCCGTAAGCTTGGTTCAGCAAGTTGAAGGTCGCGCTGAAAGTCGCGCCAGCTTGCTGAGTTTCATTTGTTGTAGCCAGCGTTACGATGCCCTCGTCAATAAACTCTTCAACGTCCAGCTTTCCGTTGTAAGGCACAAACGTGTGGACAAAGAAACGCGATACATATTCCATATGCCTTTGTTTCTCTATTTGGTCCTCACTCGCGGCCAGCACCGTCAGGAATGAGTTGGATTCTGCCAGCCCTCGCAAAAAGGCAGCGTACTGACTATTGACCATAATTATGATGCAGTTCCGGAGTTCTTGGGCGTTCGCTGCAATGCCGCCGGCATTTAGCCGTTGGAAGAGATCATATTTGGTCGCGTTGTCGCTTGGCCGTTTTAGGATTTCCACGCTCAGGCGACTACGCTTGATGGCGAGTTGCTGCGGACTCGTCAGTGGGTTTTGCTCGTCAACGGGAACGTCAGCGATCAAATCGGATTTCTCCCACACCGCTTTATCCAGAGAAGGTAAATACTTGGTGGCCACCAAGGCAGTCGGCGGCTTCAACATACCAGTCGCGGGATCTATTAGTTCGCCCATGAACTCCAAGAGGGTCGAAATTCGTTGGAGCCCATCAATCAACTCCCACTTCGAGTCGTCCTTCTCGAAAACGAAAATGGAGGGGAGCGGTATACCCAACAGAAGTGATTCAATCAGTTTGGACTTCTGACCAATCTCCCACCTAAATAGTCGCTGAAAGTCGGGGTTGATAACGAACTCATCGTCTTTGTACATATTGATGACTTCTCCGACTGACATCTGATACGCGTCTGTCTTTACCAAGCGTTGAGCATTTTCAATCTCTTCTGTAAGCATCTCAGGGCTCCCTTATGAAACTTCTTTTGTCTTGGATTTGTTTGCCGACTTCGGCCGTTTCTTGGCAAGTGCCATCAAGCGTTTCGCGCCGCATAACTATTAATTACTCGACATAGTACCCAGTACTTATTACTGCAACTAGTACAAAGTATTAGGAATAGATCCAAGAGGTAGTGCTTTTTCAACCTACGATATGTTCCGTCAAGCCGAAGGGAAGACGTATTCCTCAAGATTCTATTTTTTCGGCAATGATCAATTTGACTATTTTGGAGCATTTGTGTCACATTTGTGTCATACCACATTGCCGGGGTAACGGCGGCTTATAAACCATGGCCCACCCTCAAAGGTCCGCTATTGGCACGGAGCTGCCGGGCTCAGACAAAACCTGACCGTCGCAAATCGCTGCATTGGAGTCATTGGGCGCAAAGTTAAAACAAGCAATAAATGCGATTTTTCTATCTCGTGAATCTTGAGCCAAGAATCAAAAATCGGCCACGCATTACGAATACCCCAAAATATAATTCGCCCTAGCGATCCATCCGCCACTCATTGGGCGACAACTTTCGAATCAGTTTAAAACCGCCCTTGCCATCCGGCTTCACGACAACGATGGTGGCCGGATCGACCACCTCCAATGTCAAAGCATCGATGTTGGGTTGGTGTGTAATCAAGACCAGATTTTCCCGGCCTTTATGATCACCGATCACCCGGCTGATCGCGTCGATGCGCTGCTGCCGGTCATCCAAGTCTGATTCCGGCAAGGGCTCCAACAAGGGCCAGGCCCGGAAAGCGCCAAACGCGATGCGTGCGCTATCCCGCGTTCGGCACATGGGGCTGGCCAGCACGCCGCCGATCGGTATCTTGCGTTTGCGCAGGACGTTCCCAAGCTGCTTCACCTGCTCGCGCCCTTCATCGGTGAGATTGTACTGCCCCTCGCAGCCTTCGAAATCCGCATCCGGGCTGGAACTTTTGCTCAGATTGTCCACTGCGCCGTGACGAATCAAGATAACGTGGCCGCCCTGCTTCAGCGCTGGCCAGATGTCGGCCCCGGCGGAAAATGCCGGGGTGGCGGGAATGGCGCAGGCAAATAAAAACACCAGCCAGGAACATATACGGTTAATCATAAGTGGAAATATTACCTGCTTCGTTTGGCGCCGCCCATCATGTTGTGGACTATCGGGCTTTTCATAAATAACGACAATTTACGTCACGCAGAAATTTTGTAGGGGTTGGGCATGCCCGGCCCGGTATGCGCATCGGGCGAGGCATGCCTCGCCCCTACAAGTATTCGGTGAAGGATGTTTTGGTTAAGCTTCGAAATCCCCCCTACCCCCTTTTTCAAAGGGGGGTAGCGATGTGTAGATACCCATGACCTGAGGGGGAAGGAAAATACTCACTCTTCGCTCAGGGATGGAGGGTCACCGCCCACACGGCGGCTTCCACCCGCGACTTTAGATTCAGTTTCTTGAGCAGATGCTTGACGTGAACTTTGACCGTGCCTTCGGTAATGTTGAGTTCACGCGCAATCAATTTGTTGCTCTTGCCCGCGGCGATGCGCTCGATGATTTTTCTTTCCTGCTCGGTCAGCCCCGCCTCCCCCACCGTCTTGGGCTTATTCTCCTGCCGCAATGCGTGGGCCAGCAGGCCCGCGAGGGCCGGGCTGAGCACCATCTGCCCGCGTGCTGCTTCTTTCAGGTTGGCCACCAAATCTTCCGGCTCCATGTCCTTCAGCAGATAACCATCCGCGCCGGCGCGCAGGGCCGCCACCAAGTCTTCCTGCTGATCCGACACCGTCAGCATGATGACGCGAGAGTCGAGGTCCGCCGCCTTGAGCACTTTGAGTACATCGACCCCGCTCATGTCCTTCATGTTGAGGTCCAGCAGGATCATATCCGGATGGAGCGCAGAGGCCAGCTCAATGCCCTCGGCCCCGGAGGAGGCTTCGCCCAGCAGAACAAATCCGCCGGCGCTATCCACCAGTTGCACTACCCCTTTGCGAAACAGCGGGTGATCATCGACAATCAAGAGTGAGGTGTGGTTTGAATTAGGCATGGATCAGACCTGGTGACGATAAAATTCGGCGACGGATCGGCTGTGCGGCGCAAAACGGACTTCGACTCGCGTGCCGCCCTCCGGGCGGGTCATCACTTCCAATCGCCCACCCAAGCCACGCACGCGCTCCTCCATGATGGCCATGCCGTAGTGATGGGTCTGCGCAGGCTGGTTGTCGATGCCCACGCCGTCATCCTCGATTGAAACGCTGACCATGCCATCCGCCTCGGCGCGCAGCGCCACCTTTGCGTGATGCGCCTGGGCATGGTGCACGACATTGGACAAGGCCTCGCGCACGATCTGCAAGACATGAATCTCTTCATTGGCCGAGAGCGGGCAATTGGTCAGATGCGTCTCCAGCGATATCTTGATCTGGTTGCGGCTGGCGAATTCTTGCGCGGTGCTCTCCAGCACGGCGGATAGGCTTTCCCCCTCTATGCGCAGGCGGAACGTGGTCAGCAATTCGCGTAACTGCCGGTAGGAGCCGTTCAATCCCTCGCGCAATTCGCCCAGAATGTTGCTGGCCGCTTCCGATGGACTTTCGCGCGTGATGACGCCCGCCAGCCGGCTCACCTGGATTTTCATATAAGACAGGGACTGCGCCAAGGAATCATGCAGCTCTCTGGCGATCACCGAGCGCTCTTCCAACAGCGACAGCATCCGCTCATGCTCCGTGCGCCTGGCCGTTCCAATCGCCGTTCCGATGTGGCGCGACAGCGCTTCGAGCAAACGCATTTTCCAGGGCTCGACTTCCCGCCCCGGCGGGATGAGCAATTGCATCATGCCGTGAGCCCGCTCCGCATCGCGCAACGGAATGGACAATACCTGCCGGCCGCCCAGCTCACGCACGCGCAGCCCCTCCCCCGCCAGGCACTCGGCGCAGGAGCTCAGGCTGCAGAAGGCGACTTCTCCCTGAGCCGGGTTAAGCGTGGAAGCCAAGATCGAGATGCTTCCCTGTGAAGCTCCCTCCATCAGGCACGCCGAGCCGGCGCTCAAGCCCAGCACTTCTTCAATTTCCCGCAACAGCAAGCGATAGGTATCCGCCTCCACCGGGCCGGTGTAGAGGCGGGCGATGGAGTGATACAGCAACTCCAGCGAGCGGTTGCTGCGTTCCAGATCGGCGGTCTTTTCCGCAACGCGGGTTTCCAGGGAATGGTAGAGCGCCGCAAGATCTTCCGCCATCAGATTGAAGGCGTGGCCAAGGCGGCCCAACTCGCCTTCCCCGCCATGCGGGGTGCGTGCGTCCAGATTGCCGCGGCGGATCTGCGAAGTGAAAACAACCAAATCCTGCAATGGCGTGAGCACCGCGGTTTGCAGAAAATGCATGGTCAACAGCACTGCGCCCAGCGTGATGAGCAGGGTCACGCCGATGGTCGTGCGCAGGAAGCGGATGCGGCTTTCGGTATCGTGTTCGATCTGCCTGACCAGGAGATTAATATCGGCGACGAAGGCGTTGGTGCGCTCCAACAGCGTGTTCAAGTCACTGCTTGCGCCCTGTCCCGCCAGGTTCGGCCGCTCGATCTGCGCCTGCAACATGGGCTTGATCTGCTGATTCCATTTCAAGACGACGGCTTGCCGGGCGGCGGCGCTCTTGCTGCCAGCGTCGACGCTGGCGGGGCTGGTCAGCACCGTGCTGTTGAGCGATTGATCAAAGGTGGTAATCGCGCTGCCAATTTCACGCCGGTAGCGATCGCTTTCCGCTTGCGTTCGCGCGGCGAAAGCCAGCGTGCTCAGCCGGTAGCTCTGCATGCGCAGCGCCCCGGCGTGGTTGATCGCGGCGGCATAGCCAAGCGTGGTTTCCGCGATAAACGCGGCGCCGCCCATTCCGGTCAGCACCACGAGCGTGACAATCGTCATTGCGCCGGCGACCCGGATCAGGAGCGAGTGCCGAAGGGGGGCATTCGACGCGTTCATGGATGGCGATTCAGCGAAAATCTTCATATATCGAAAGCAAGAGTATAGGCGTATGCACCCATCTGGTGTAGCCATGGCTGCCCGGGAGTCTGCGAAACAAAAAGGAAATACCTCCACTGCCTAATCGCGAAAACATATTCACGACTGAAAATAATAAATCTTTTGCCTTCAAATGCTTGCTTGTTTTTTTCTCTACCACTTTAGTGGTATTCCGACGAATTCCCTGGGTTGCTGCCCCACTGTTCATTTCCGCCGCCGTGTCTACACTGCGCTGAAGTGCTATTCGGATTATTTTATCCAGATTAGGGAGCGACATGAAAACGCAAGCTAAAAAGCAGATATCGGTACTGGCATCCAGCACGATTGCATTCACCATTTGCTTCGCGGTCTGGATGATGTTCGCCGTGATCGGGATTCCGATCAAGAAGACCTTGGGGCTGAATGAAACCGAGTTCGGGATATTGATCGCCACGCCGGTGCTCACGGGTTCCTTGATCCGCCTGCCGCTTGGGATGTGGACGGACAGACATGGCGGACGCATCGTGTACTTCATCCTCATGCTGAGCACCGTGCTGCCCATCTACCTGATCAGCTACGCGACGAAGTACTGGCATTTTCTGGTGCTGGGATTGTTCGTAGGCGCGGCCGGCGGTTCCTTCTCGGTGGGCATTGCCTATGTGGCCAGATGGTTCACGAAAGCGCGCCAGGGTCTCGCCATGGGCATTTTCGGCGCGGGTAACGCGGGGGCGGCGCTCACTAAATTTGTCGCGCCGACCATCGTGGTGGCTTACGGCTGGCAAATGGTGCCCACCGTCTATGCGCTGGCGATGCTGCTGACCGCCATTGGTTTCTGGTTTTTCAGCTACACCGACCCGGTGCATAAAGTGGGCGCCCATGTCACCATGCGCGATCAGATCCTGGCGTTGAAAGACCCCAAGGTCTGGAAGCTGTGCCAGTACTACTCCATCGTGTTCGGCGGCTATGTCGCGCTGGCGCTGTGGATGACCAAATACTACATCAGCGAATACGGCTTCAATATCCAGTCGGCGGCGCTGCTGGCGGCCGCTTTTTCCCTGCCCGGCGGTGTGCTGCGCGCCTTCGGCGGCTGGCTCTCCGATAGATACGGGGCACATAAGGTAACTTGGTGGGTGCTGTGGGTTTCCTGGATTTGCCTGTTTATTCTGTCCTATCCGCAAACCGATTTCACCATCCACACCGTGAACGGGCCGAAAACTTTCCATATCGGCCTCAATGTCTGGGTATTCACTACGCTGATGTTCATCATGGGCGCAGCTTGGGCCTTCGGCAAAGCCTCGGTGTTCAAGTACGTCTCCGACGAATACCCGAGCAACATCGGCGTCATCTCCGGCATCGTCGGTCTTGCGGGCGGGCTCGGCGGATTCGTGCTCCCGATCATGTTCGGCGCCATCGTGGACATCACCGGCATCAACAGCGGCGTCTTCATGCTGATGTACGCCATCGTCTGGGTCTCGCTGATTTGGATGTATATGTCCGAGGTGCGCCAGGTGCATGTGCTGCAAGGGCATGAGAAGCATCATGCCGCATAGCTGCGTATCGATGATTGCAATTTGATTGCCACACATAAGGAGTAATAAGCATGCCTAGCAATATCAAAGAGTGGAATGTGGAGGACGAAAAGTTCTGGGAATCCACCGGCAAGCGCATCGCTTACCGCAATCTATGGATCTCGGTGCCTGCGCTGCTATGCGGCTTCGCCGTCTGGGGCATGTGGGGCATCATCACCGTGCAGATGCTCAATCTGGGATTCCCGTTCACCCAGGCCGAACTGTTCACGCTGACGGCGATTGCCGGCATCTCCGGCGCGACGATGCGCATCCCGTCTTCGTTCTTCATCCGCATCGCCGGCGGGCGCAATGTCATCTTCCTCACCACCGCCATGCTGCTGGCGCCCGCCATAGGCACCGGCATCGTCCTGCAGCACCCCGACTGGCCATTATGGTCGTTTCAGTTGATGGCGCTGTGGTCGGGCGTGGGCGGCGGCAACTTCGCGAGCTCGATGTCCAACATCAGCACTTTTTTCCCCAAGCGGCAGCAGGGAACGGCGCTGGGTCTTAATGCCGGCCTCGGCAATTTCGGCGTCACGACGATGCAGATCGTGATCCCGCTGGTGATGACGGTGAGTGTGCTGGGCAGCTTCGGCGGCGACTCGATGGTGCTGCAGAAGGCCAGCGGCTGGATTTTGGGCAAGATTCCCGCCGGCACCGCTACCTGGATCCAGAACGCCGGTTTTGCCTGGGTATTCTCGCTGGTACCGCTGGCCGTGCTGGCCTGGTTCGGCATGAATAATCTGAAACCGATCTCGCCCGATTGCGAGAATCCAATCGCCGCCTTCGCCAAGGTTACCTGGCTCTACACGCTGGCTTTCATCCCCTCCATCCTCGTCCTGTACATCTACCTGCCGGCGCCCACCGGGCTGGGCCTCATCAACATGTGGGTGGCCATTCCGCTGGACATTGCTAGCGCACTGCTGATCATGAAGCTCGCGGCATTCGGCCCGATGAAGGAGAACGTCGCCAAGCAGTTTGCCATTTTCAAGAACAAGCACACCTGGTCGCTGACTGCGCTGTATGTCGTGACCTTCGGCTCCTTCATCGGCTTTTCGATGGCCCTGCCCTTGTCGATCACCGTCATCTTCGGCGATAGGCACGTACTGGATGCTGCTACCGGCTTATGGATGCACACGAAAAACCCGAACGCGATCTCGGCCTTCACCTACGCCTGGATCGGCCCCTTCGTCGGCGCGGCGGTGCGCCCGCTCGGCGGCTGGATCTCCGACAAGGTCGGCGGTTCTATTGTGACTCAGGTGATATCCCTGGTCATGGTGGTCGCTTCAGCCTATGCCGGCTGGATCATGATGCAAGCCTATCAGTCCGCCACGCCGGAAATCTACTTCGTCCAGTTCATTGTCACTTTTATCGTGCTGTTCGCCGCTACCGGCATCGGCAATGGCTCGACTTTCCGCACCGTGGGCGTGATTTTTGATCGCGTGCAGGCCGGGCCGGTATTGGGCTGGACCTCGGCGGTCGCCGCCTACGGCGCTTTCATCGCCCCGGTGGTAATCGGCCAGCAGATCAAAGCCGGCACGCCCCAGGCCGCGATGTACGGTTTTGCCATTTTCTACGCCGTGTGCCTGATTTTGAACTGGTGGTTCTATCTGCGCGCCGGTTCCGAAATCAAGAATCCGTGAGGAGATAGGCGGGAGGCGTAAGGCGTGAAAACTATCGCTCTTACTCCTCACCCCTCACACCTCACCCCTATCTGCGACTGCAAGGAGCAATGCAATGAGCCACTTTCTCGACCGACTGATGTTTTTCAGCAAGAACCAGGAGAATTTTTCCGGTGAGCACGGCGTAGTCACCAACGAAGACCGCACCTGGGAGAACGGTTATCGGCAGCGCTGGCAGCACGACAAGGTCGTGCGTTCTACCCATGGCGTGAATTGCACCGGTTCGTGCAGTTGGAAAATTTACGTCAAAAATGGTCTGATCACGTGGGAAACGCAGCAGACCGATTACCCGCGCACCCGTCCCGATCTGCCCAACCACGAACCGCGCGGCTGTCCGCGCGGTGCGAGCTACTCCTGGTATGTGTACAGCGCCCAGCGCGTGAAATATCCCTTGATCCGCGGGCGCTTGATGGAGTTGTGGCGCGAAGCGCGCAAAACCATGGAGCCGGTGGAAGCGTGGAAATCCATCACCGGCGATGCGGGCAAAACTAAGCGTTACAAATCGGTGCGCGGCCTCGGCGGCTTCGTCCGCGCCACGTGGGATGAGGTGACGGAGCTGATCGCCGCCGCCAACGTGCACACCATCAAGGAACATGGGCCGGACCGGGTGGTCGGGTTCTCGCCCATCCCCGCCATGTCCATGGTGAGTTATGCCGCGGGTTCGCGTTATCTGTCGCTGATCGGCGGCGTGTGTCTGTCGTTCTACGACTGGTATTGCGACCTGCCACCCGCCAGCCCGCAAGTCTGGGGCGAGCAGACCGACGTGCCCGAATCCGCCGACTGGTACAACTCCACTTATCTCCTGGTGTGGGGTTCCAACGTACCGCAGACGCGCACCCCCGATGCGCATTTCTACACCGAGGTGCGCTATAAGGGCACCAAGACCGTGGCCGTCTCCAGCGACTACGGCGAGATGGTGAAATTCGGCGACATCTGGCTCGCACCCAAGCAAGGCACCGACGCGGCCCTGGCCATGGCCATGGGGCATGTCATCCTGACGGAGTTTCACGCCAAGGGAAAAAGCGAATACTTCACCAACTATGTGCGCCAGTACACCGACATGCCCATGCTGGTGATCTTGAAAGATCACCATGGCACGCTGGTCGCCGACCGTTTCCTGCGCGCTTCCGATTTGGATGGCAAGCTTGGCCAGGAGAACAACCCGGACTGGAAGACCGTGATGATCGACGACAACACCGGCTATCTGGTGGTGCCCAACGGCTCCATCGGATTCCGCTGGGGTGAGACCGGGGTGTGGAATTTGGAAATGCGCGACGGCGCATCCGGCAAAGACGTGAGTCCCAAGCTCAGCCTCATCGACGGCAAGGACGAAATCGCCGGGGTGGGCATGCCCTACTTCGGCGGCGCCGACCACGACGATCTGGCGGTGCGCAATGTCCCCGTGAAGCGCATCAGCGTGCACGGGCAGGATGTGAAAGTCGCCACGGTGTACGACCTGATGCTGGCCAACTACAGCGTCGATCGCGGCTTGGGCGGCGGCAACGTGGCGAACGACTACAACGCCGACGTACCCTATACCCCGGCGTGGGCCGAGCGGCATACGGGGGTGAAGCGCGCCGACATCATCACTGTCGCGCGCGAATTCGCCGGCAACGCCGACAAGACGCACGGCAAATCCATGGTGATCGTCGGCGCCGCGCTCAATCACTGGTACCACAACGACATGATCTATCGCGGCATCATGAACATGCTGATCATGTGCGGCTGCGTCGGCCAGTCCGGCGGCGGCTGGGCGCATTACGTGGGGCAAGAGAAGCTGCGCCCGCAGACCGGTTGGGCGCCGCTCGCCTTCGGTCTCGACTGGCATCGCCCATCACGCCAGATGAACGGCACTTCGTTCTTCTACAATCACAGCAGCCAGTGGCGGCACGAAAAACTGCATGTGAATGAAATCCTCTCGCCCACGGCGGACGCCCGCGCGGCGGATTATCGTCTGATCGACTTCAACGTACGCTCGGAGCGCATGGGCTGGCTGCCTTCCGCGCCGCAGCTGGAAACCAATCCGCTGGAAATTACCCGCGCGGCGGAAGCCGCCGGCATGGAGCCGGCGAAGTACGCCGTCGAGCAACTGAAAAGCGGCGCGTTGAAAATGTCCTGCGAAGATCCGGACAACCCGAAAAATTTCCCGCGCAATATGTTCATCTGGCGCTCCAACCTGATGGGCTCCAGCGGCAAGGGCCACGAGTACTTGCTCAAGTATCTGCTGGGCGCACAGAACGCTGTGCTCGGACCCGACCTGGGCGAGCTGGGCGAATCCAAACCGAAGGAAGTGACTTGGCACGACAAGGGCGCCGAAGGCAAGCTGGACCTGCTGGTCACGCTCGATTTCCGCATGTCCACCACCTGTCTGTACTCCGACATCGTGCTGCCGACCGCCACTTGGTATGAGAAGGACGATCTCAATACTTCCGACATGCACCCCTTCATTCATCCGCTGTCGGAAGCGGTGCAGCCGCTGTGGCAAAGCAAGTCCGACTGGGAGATTTACAAAACCATCGCCAAGAAATTCTCGGAACTGGCCGGGAAGCATTTGGGCACGCAGAAAGATCTGGTGCTGACGCCGCTGATGCATGACACGCCGAGCGAATTGGGCCAGGCAGTGGAAGTGCGCGATTGGAAAAAAGGCGAATGCGACCCGATCCCCGGCAAAACCATGCCGTCGATGACGGTGGTCACCCGCGACTACGGCGACACCTATCGCAAATTTACCGCGCTGGGGCCGCTCCTAACCAAAGTCGGCAACGGCGGCAAAGGCATCGCCTGGAATACCGAAAACGAAGTGCAGCAGTTGATCGAACTCAATGGCGCGGTGCGCGAGGAAGGCGTGAGCAAGGGGCTGGCGAAGATCGAGTCCGCCATTGACGCGGCAGAAGTGATCCTGATGCTGGCGCCGGAGACCAACGGCCAAGTCGCGGTCAAAGCCTGGCAAGCCCTATCCAAGATCACCGGGCTTGAGCACGCACATCTGGCCATTCCGCGCGAGGATGACAAGATCCGCTTCCGCGACGTGCAGGCGCAGCCGCGCAAAATCATTTCCTCTCCCACTTGGAGCGGGCTGGAGTCGGAGCACGTCAGCTACAACGCGTGCTACACCAACGTGCATGAACTGATTCCGTGGCGCACCCTGACCGGCCGCCAGCAGTTCTACCAGGACCATCGCTGGATGCTGGATTTCGGCGAGGGGCTATGCGTCTACAAGCCGCCCATCGACACCAAGACCATCAAGCCGGTGATCGACAAGCTCGGCAATGGCAATAAGCAGCTGGTGCTGAACTGGATTACCCCGCATCAGAAATGGGGCATCCACAGCACCTATTCCGACAACCTGCACATGCTCACCCTCTCCCGCGGCGGGCCGCATGTGTGGATTTCCGAAGCCGAGGCGAAGGAATCGGGCATTGTCGATAACGACTGGATCGAGGTCTACAACGTCAACGGCACCCTCACCGCCCGCGCGGTGGTCAGCCAGCGCGTGCCGCGCGGCATGGCGCTGATGTACCACGCGCAGGAGAAGATCGTGAACGTGCCGGGCGCCGAGGTCAGCGGCTTCCGCGGCGGCATCCACAACTCGGTGACGCGCACCGTCACCAAGCCCACCCATATGATCGGCGGCTACGCGCAGCAGGCCTACGGCTTCAACTACTACGGCACGGTCGGCTCCAATCGCGATGAATACGTGATCGTGCGCAAGATGAAAACAGTGGATTGGATGGAAGGTCCGCTAGAAGAAGATATGGAGGCTGCAAAATGAAAATACGCGCGCAAATCGCCATGGTGCTGAACCTGGACAAGTGCATCGGCTGCCACACCTGCTCGGTGACCTGCAAGAACGTGTGGACCTCGCGCGATGGCATGGAATACGTGTGGTTCAACAATGTAGAGACCAAACCCGGCATCGGTTACCCGAAGGAGTGGGAGAACCAGGACAAGTGGAACGGCGGCTGGAATCGCAATAGCGACGGCGGCATTGAGCCGCGCCAAGGGGCGAAATGGCGCATCCTCGCCAATATTTTCGGCAACCCGAATCTGCCGGAAATCGATGATTACTACGAGCCGTTCACCTTCGACTACGCGCACCTGCAAACCGCGAAGCTGTCGCAGACGCCGCCCACCGCGCGCCCCGTCTCGGTCATCACCGGCCAGAAAATGGACAAAATCCATTGGGGCCCGAACTGGGAAGATGATCTGGGCGGTGAATTCGCCTCGCGCGGCCGCGACCAATGTTTTGAAGACGTGCAGAAAGAACTGTATTCCACGTTCGAGAATACGTTCATGATGTATCTACCTCGCTTGTGCGAGCACTGCCTCAACCCGGCCTGTGTGGCTTCCTGCCCTTCCGGCTCGATCTACAAGCGCGAAGAAGACGGCATCGTGCTGGTGGATCAGGACAAATGCCGCGGCTGGCGCATGTGCATCAGCGGTTGCCCCTACAAGAAGATTTATTACAACTGGAAATCCGGCAAGGCGGAAAAGTGCATCTTCTGCTACCCGCGCATCGAGGCGGGCCAGCCCACGGTGTGCTCCGAATCCTGCGTCGGCCGCATCCGTTACCTGGGCGTGATTCTGTATGACGCCGACCGCATCGAAGCAGCCGCCAGCGTCGCCAACCAGGAGGATTTGTACGAAGCGCAGTTGAAGATGTTCCTGGACCCGAACGACCCGGCCGTGATCGCGGAGGCCCGGCGCGAAGGCATCCCGGAAGCTTGGCTCACGGCCGCGCGCAATTCGCCCGTATACAAAATGGCGATCGATTGGAAAGTGGCCTTTCCGCTGCATCCGGAATACCGCACGCTGCCCATGGTGTGGTACATCCCGCCGCTGTCGCCGATTCAAGCCACGGCGGAGAGCGGCAAGATGGGCATGAACGGCATCATTCCGGATACCCAATCGCTGCGCATCCCGATCAAGTACCTGGCCAATCTGCTCACCGGCGGCAAGGAGGCGCCCATCGTCTCGGCGCTGGATCGCATGCTCGCCATGCGCGCCTACATGCGCGGCAAATCGGTGGAGGGCAAGGCGAATACCGAGGTGCTGAAACAGGTCGGGCTCACCGAGGATCAAGTGCAGGACATGTACAAGATCATGGCGCTCGCGAACTACGAGGATCGCTTTGTGATCCCCAGCGCCCATCGTGAAGCGGCGATTGATGCCTACGATGAAAAAAGGAGTTGCGGCTTCACCTTCGGCAATGGCTGCTCCGATGGCGTCAGTTCAGGCAGCCTGTTCGGCGCCAAGAAGCAACCCGCCATGATTTACGTAGACGCGCCCAAATCCCGGAAAAATACCGCGGAGGAAATTTGATATGAAAAGTTATCAAGCACTCGCGCTGCTGCTCACCTATCCCGAGCAGGCATGGATAGACCATCTGGATGAAGTAGAGGCCTTATTGGTTCAAGAAGCCGCCATCAACGCTGACGCGGCGCCCCGTCTGCAAGCATTGTTCAGCTTGCTGCGCGAGCAATCGCCGATCGAATTGCAGCAGAACTACGTGGCCACGTTCGATCAGAACCCGTCGCATTCGCTGCATCTGTTCGAGCACATCCACGGCGAATCGCGCGACCGCGGCCAGGCGATGGTGGATTTGATCGAGGAGTACCGCAAACACGATCTGGAAATCGACGCCGGCGAGCTGCCCGATTATGTCCCGCTATTTTTGGAATACCTGTCGATTTTGCCGAGCGAAGATGCGGCCACGCTGCTGGGAGAAGCAATCGATGTGCTGGCGCTGATCGGGCGCAAGCTGCACGCCAACGGCAGCCCCTACCACACCGTGTTCGACGTGCTGCAAACCCTGTCTCCGGTAGAGGCGCAACCCCTGCCGGAACCGCCGGTGCGCGACATGGACGAGGCGATGGAACGCTTCGGCCCCGCGATCGACGGACGCGAACCCCTGCTCACGCCGCAGACGCAGATCGCTTACGCCGGCATGCCGGTGTCGAGACGCCAACCCGCCGCCGCTCAAGGCATTTGAGATTCTGAAAAGGAGACATCATGGAATACGCAAACTATTTAGCGTTCGGAATTTATCCCTATATGGCGCTGGGTATTTTTCTGCTCGGCAGCCTGATCCGCTTCGACCGCGAGCAATACACCTGGAAAAGCGACTCCAGCCAATTGCTGCGCAGCAGCCAATTGCGTTGGGGCAGCAACCTGTTCCATATCGGCGTCCTGTTTCTGTTCTTCGGCCATGCGGCCGGGCTGCTGACGCCGCACTGGCTGTATGAGTCGCTCGGCCTCTCCACCCCAAACAAGCAGATGCTGGCCATCATCAGCGGCGGCGCGGCGGGGCTGCTCTGCCTGTCCGGTATCACGCTGCTGTTGCACCGCCGTCTCACGGAACCGCGCATCCGCGCCACCAGCAAGCCGATGGATATCTTCATCCTGCTGTGGGTTTTCGTCACCCTGGTGCTGGGTTTGATCAGCATCCTGTTCTCGCTGCAGCACACCGACGGCGGCGTCATGCTGGCACTCGCCGGCTGGGCGCAGCACATCGTGACCTTCCGCGCCGGCGCGGCGGATTTCTTGCTGGCGGTGCCGGCCATTTACAAGATTCACCTGATGTTCGGCATGACCCTGTTCGTGCTGTTTCCATTCAGCCGGATGGTGCATGTGTGGAGCGGCTTCGCGGCCGTCACCTACCTTGGCCGCAGCTATCAAGTCGTGCGCCAGCGCGGCTAATCGGGAGATCATCATGCCGATCAGTGTGAATGGTGTAGAAATTACCGATGCCGACGTAGAGCAGGAACTAGCGCATCATGCGACAGCCCCGAACCCGGTCAAGGCGGCGGCGGAAGCATTGGTACTGCGCCAGGTGCTGCTACAGGCGACGCAACAAGCAGGCTTGATCGCTCATAATGCAAACGAGGAAGATGCCGTCATCGATCGCCTGATCGAGCAGGAAGTGACAGCGCCCACCCCGACCGAGGAAGAATGCCGCCGCTACTACGATACCCATGCCGCGCGCTTCCGCAGCGGCGATCTGGCCGCGGCAAGCCATATCCTGTTCCAGGTGACGGACAAGACGCCGCTCGACGCGCTGCGGCAAAAAGCGCAGGAAGTTTTGCGCCAGGTGCTGGACGATCCCGCCACGTTCGAACAATGCGCCCGAGACTATTCCAATTGCTCATCCGGCGATCTGGGGGGGAATTTAGGGCAGCTCAGCCGCGGCCAAGCCGTGCCGGAATTCGAACGCGCCCTGTTCGCGTTGCAGGCAGGCGAAACGGCCAGGCATTTGGTGGAAACCCGCTTCGGGCTGCACATCGTTCGCGTCGAGCAAAAAGTGGAAGGGGTGCAACTGCCGTTTGAACTGGTGCAAGAGAATATTGCGCGTTTTCTCACCGGCTACGCCAAGCAGAAGGCGACGCGGCAGTACCTGGAAATTCTGCTTGGGCAAATGGACATCCGGGGTATTGAACTGAGTGAGGGCTGGAGTTGAACTCGATACAAGATGCGACGCTGAAAGCATGCGGAAAAGGATCGCCGCCCAGGAAGTTTCTGGCGACATTCTTTTTTGCGTGCATGGTGGTTTTGCTGAGCGGTGTCAACAATTTTGCTTTGGCGGAAATCAAAGACCTCAACTCGGCAATCAACAAGGCTGGGCGCCAGCGCATGTTGTCGCAGCGCATGGCCAAGGCCTACCTGCAGATCGGTCAGAATATTGACACCGAGCGCTCCATGAAGGTGCTGGAAAGCTCCATCTCGCTATTTGACCGCCAACTGGTCGAGTTGAAGAACTATGCTCCGACCCCGGAAGCAAAGGACACCTTCCTCAAGCTGGAGAAGGAATGGCTTGCTTACAAGGATATCCTGATCGGCGCCGCACCTAATCGCGAAGGCGCAAAAAAGGTGATGGAGATCAGCGACAAGATGTTGCAGCTATCCCATGACGGCACACTTCAGTTGGTGCGTTTGTCAAAAACAGAAAGTGGTCCTCTGGTCGGGGTTGCCGGCCGCCAGCGCATGCTGGCGCAGCGTATGGCGAAATTTTACCAGGCGGCAAACTGGGGAGTGGCGCCGGCCAATGGCGCTGCCGAGTTGGATAAGGCGCGCAAGGAATTCAATACCGGCTTGAAGGCGCTCGATAGTGCACCGGCCACGACGCAGGTCATCAAGGCTGAGTTGGAACTGGCCCGTCAGCAATGGATGTTTTTCGAGAATGCACTGGGCAACGGCGGCACCAAAGCCGAGCGGGCGACCGCCATTGCGACCACGAGCGAGCGCCTGCTTGAGGTGATGGACAAAGTGACTTCACTGTTCGAAAAAATGGATGCCAAGTAGGCCGGATGCCGCACCGAACTTCGCGGCTTGATTAATTTTATCGGCAGTTCCTTCTTGCAACCCAGGAAGGATTGCCTCTGCTTACTCAGCCCTATCATGCTGTCACTAAGCGGTGAGGAGCGACTCCCGCCAAAGTGGCGGAACGGATGCGGCGCATTCTGGATGTAGGCATCATCACCCCACCTCGGATCAAGCAATATTCGATCAGGAGTTGCGCGCTATGACCCATATCCTCATCGTAGGCGCAGGAATCGCGGGCGTGCCGGCGGCGTATGAGATCAAAAACCGCTTGGGCCCGAACGACCGGGTGACGCTCGTGTCCGACCGGGCCTATTTCAATTTCGTACCCTCCAATCCCTGGCTCGCCATGGGCTGGCGCGATCGGGCCGATATCGCATTTCCCATCCAACCCTATCTGGAGGCGCGGGGGATCCACTTCGTCGCCCAGGGTCTGGCGCGGGTCCACGCGGCAAGCAATCAAGTACAACTCGCGGATGCCAGCCGATTGCACTATGACTATCTGGTGCTCGCCGTAGGCGCGGCTCCGGCTTATGAGGAAGTCGAGGGCCTGGACCCGGCCCAGGGTTATGTGCATGCTGTCGTTCACATCGAACAGGCGATCGAGGCATCCCAGGCCTACAAGAAATTCGTCAAAAACCCCGGACCGATCGTCATCGGCGCCGCAGCGGGATGCGCCATTTTGGGCCCGGTGTATGAAACAGCGTTCCTGGTCGATGCCGATTTACGCCGCCGCGGCCTGCGCGAACGGGTGACCATTACCCTGGTGACGCCCGAGCCTTATGTCGCTCATTTCGGCATCGGCGCCGAAACCGAAACCCAGCGTTTATTGGAAAATGCGCTCGCGGATCGCGGGATTGTCTCCATGTGCAACATGAAGACGACCAAGATCACGCCGGGCCATATTCATCTCACGCAATACGACCTTGGCGGCAAGGAAATGGCACAGACCACCCTTCCCTTCGCGTTCGGCATCTATGCGCCCGCTTACCGGGGAATCGCGGCGCTTTCCCGCACCCCCGGCCTGACCGATGAGCGCGGCATGGTGACCGTGGACGAATACCTGCGCAACCCGGCTTATCCCAATGTGTACGCCGCCGGGATCTGCGTGGCGCAACCCTCGTTCGCGCCAACGCCGGTACCGGTGGGGCCGCCGGAGTCGGTCTATTCCATCCGAAACCAGGTGGATACGGTGACGCGCAACATCCTCGCCGCCATCAATAACGAAGCGCCGGCGAGCGCCCTGCCGCAACGCGCCAAATGGTTGTCGGACTTGGGTGAAACCGGCGCCGCCCATCTGGCGGAGCCGCAGGTTCCGCTACGCAACATCAACCGGATCAAGCAGGGCCGCTGGGTGCACTTGGCCAAGGTAGAGTTCGAGCAATACTTCATCAACAAGATCAAACTCAAGCCGGGCGAGCAACTCCTCAGTGTCGCCAGCCATGTCGCCACCACGCTACAGCGCTTGCAGTCGGAGAAAGAAGCCGGCGGAACGGAAGCGGCGCGCACCGGGACGGTAGCGCGCCGTCTCGATATACCGGTGGAACGGGATGCCAACTATGAACTGCGCGCCCTGGCCAAGACGCTAAACGTGAATGAAAAGGCCATTGCGGCCATGCTATTGAATGCCGCACTCAAAGATGCCAAGCGTTATCTGGACGAAGTGGCGCTGGCGGACATGGAGCGGGCGCGGCGCAATTTGATCCTGGCGGAGCTGCCGGAAAATCAACCGGGCGTGGAATTCCACGGCGGCGGAACCTGATGCGGCGAAGCCGTTTTATGCCCTCGCTGCAAACCCGGCCATTCATGCGATTTGTCGCGGCATTGATGCAATGCGCGTTGTTGATTTCGCATGCCCAGGCGCATGAGATGGAAGGCATCGATCACGTGCATTTATCGGAGGGGGTCGTTCAAATCATTGAGCCGATTCCGGGGGCGACGTCCGCACCTGAAGTGCGGCCGGCTCAAACGGGAAAGGCTGTCGAACCCAAGGCCGCCCAGCCCAGTGGCGTGGCGTCTCTAATCGTGCAGGCGGGGCTGATTGTCAGCGCGGTCGTTTTGTTGGTAGTGGCGCTCAGAGCTCTTCCGCGCGGACGCCGGCGCGAGCAGACGCGCGAAGAAACGAGACATGCGCCATCGCAACCAACTACGCCAGTTCCGCCCGCTTAACCCCGCGCCATCTACCGCTTACGCTTGGTAGGCCACGCACTGCTCGCAGACTGTCCCCGTCACATCGCGTGCCAGGTGCGCCGCGCGCAAGCGCTGAAACGCCGGTGAGTTCCAGGCCGACATGAACGATTGCCGGTTCAGATCGCCCATGGTCCAGCGCGAATCGGCATCGAAACAACAGGCGCTCAATGCACCCGAAGCGGTCACATGCCCTTCGGTGAAGGCGCTCCAGCAGGGCAGCGGCTCGCGCAGCGCCTCCAGGCGGCCTTGATTGCCTGCGGTGGGCCGATAGCCCAATTCCTCTTCACGTTGCGTGGCGAGGCTGCCCATGGAATAGAGCGGCAGCCAATAGTGCTGATCGACGAAGGGAATTACCTGTTCCGCCAGCAGCGCTTCCATTTTCGCTTGCTGCTCGCCGTCGTAGCGGATGCTCGATGCAAAAATTCCACATTTGTAGCCGCCTTCATCGCGCACACGGCGTGCCGCCTTGAGGTTGGCGAGCGCCTTATCCAGCCAGCGTCCGCTGATCCCCATCACCGACTCGAATTGTTCCTCGTCCGCGGCGTTCACGGAAAATTTCAAGCTGTCCAGTCCCGCTTCCATGCAACGGCGAACCAGCTCCGGTTCGGCCAGGCTGCCGTTCGTTGTCAGAAAGATGTAGGGGAAACCTAATGACTTGCACCATCCGATCGCTTCGATCAGCGACTCGGCCGCCATGAAGCTTTCACCCAGGTAGAACACACCGATTTCTTCGACGCCGGCATCACGCATCTCGGTGGTGATGCGTTTGAACAAATCAATTTCCATATCTGTTTTGGGCTGCACCTCGCGGGTGCGCAACGCGCAAAAGCCGCAACGGTAATTGCAGCGGCCGGTCAGTTCGATTTTCACGCTTTTCGGCGCGGGTGGCGCGGGCGATCGATACGCGGCGGGTATGGAAGTTATGGCGTCGATGCGTTCGGTGATTTTCATTTGTCGCTCCAATTAAACAATCAAGGTCACGCTGGGCGCAAGACAAAAGTGTCAAAACTCAATGCGATAGTATTGGCGAGCTCAGCCAACCATTCATTGACTTGG
The DNA here is from genome assembly GCA_016235775.1 of Hydrogenophilales bacterium. Taxonomy (GTDB): domain Bacteria; phylum Pseudomonadota; class Gammaproteobacteria; order Burkholderiales; family Thiobacteraceae; genus RBG-16-58-11. The sequence continues at coordinate 2,055 of JACRIU010000081.1, read as the reverse complement.
GTCAAGTATTGGCTGCCCAGCGTATGCGGGTTTCGACACGTTTGCAACACATAATGCCGCACTCCGCTTGCGGCAAGCGACTGCGCCAGGTCAATCAATTTTTTCGAATCAAAAAATTGCAGGTCAACGGTCGTGCGGCATTCATATGATACTCCGCTCGCCAGCAGCGCTTGCAAGCTGGCCTCGGCGCTGTTTCCACTCCCGCGCACCTGGGTAATATGCTCGTAATCGGCGAAGGATGCCTTGATATCGAATCCCACCCAATCGAGCAGGGGCAGCAGTGGCGTCAGATGCTGAGGATATGCGCCTGCCGTATGCAGGCCACATTTAAAGCCCATGGCTTTTACTTCACTTAAGGCTTGCGCCAAGCCGGATTGCAAGGTCGGCTCGCCGCCGCTAAACACCACGGCGTCAAGCAGCCCAACCCGGCGTGCTAAAAATTGCATGACCGCCGGCCACTCGATCTGCGCGCTTGCCCTGGGAGAAATCAGGTGCGGATTGTGGCAGTAAGCGCAGCGCCAAGGACAGCCCTGGCAAAACACCACGGCTGCGAGATGGCCGGGATAGTCGGTGGCGGTGAGCGGCGTTAAGCCGCCGACGTGCAGCGGCGTCATGGTGAAGCCACCTTACCGTTAGCCTGCGCTCCGCCCAGGGTGAGATGAAACACCGATGAGTCAATGGCCACCAGATACTTGAGCTTATCATCCAGCGTCACCGAGATACGGTCGCCATAGCGCGCCAGGCGCTTGAGCAAGCGATCGAGATCGGGCAGTTGGCTGCGTTGCAAGGCGTCGATGCGCAGGGTCACGGTCGAGGACGTGTGTTTGAGCAGCTTTCCGATCTGGCGCCCGGCGCGGCGGAAGAAGCGCCGATCCAGCCAACCTTGCAGCGATATGGTGAGATTGGGGAGATTGGGCGCGGCATCCGCCCGGCCCCAAGACAAGGCGAGCCGTCCTTCCCGCAGATAGCGCGCGAACTTATTCCGCGCGCGCCGCAGATAGCGTTCCATCGTGGCCGGCGATGTTGCCTGCTTCTCCGCGAAATGGCGTTCCACGTAATCGCGCATGGCCAGCGCCGCGATCCAATCCACGATCACCAGCGGAAATTTTTTCGGCGCGAGCCACGGGAGGCTGCGCAGGAAGTGATAGAGCCGCGGCACGCCGCCCGGCAGCACACCTCTCACCAGCAGCTTGGCGAGGATGCCGAGCTGCTGTGCGAACGCATATTCGCCCTGATAGACGGGCGAGGCCATGTAGCGCATTTTGTTGCGAATGCGCGTGGCGATCGCGCCGTCCGCGAGCAGCCGCCAGTACAGCGCTTTATATTCATTCACCATGGCGTCATAGTCCATCTGCTTAGGCAGGAAATTGGTGCCGAGCTGGGTGTTGTCCGTGCCGTCGGCGCCGGGGATGAGGCGGCCCGCTTGCGCCAAGCGCTGATACAGCGGCGTCTTCGGCAGCGCGGTGAGCAGGCCGATCATGGCCGCCTGGATGCCGGCGTCGGTGATGAATTCATACTGCCGCTCGAAAGCATCCAGGGTGTCGTTGTCGAAACCGATGATGAAGCCCGCGAGCACGTCGATGCCGTGAGCGTAGATGCGGCGGATGGAGATGAGCATGTCCTCCTGCAAATTCTGCGTCTTGTGCGTTTCCTTCAGGTTCGCCGGGTCGGGCGATTCGAGGCCGATGAACACCCAGGAAAAATTCGCATCGCGGAACAGTTGCAGCAGCTCGGCATCGTGCGCGAGATTGAGCGATGCCTCGGTGCCGAAGCGAAACGCATAGCGGTGCCGCCGCTGATAGTCGATCAAATAGCGCAGCAAATCCTTCGCCAGCGCCTTGTTGCCGATCAGATTGTCATCGACGAAGAACACATTGCGCACATTGCGCCATCGCAATTCATCCAGCTCGCGCCCCACCTGCTCCGGCGCCTTGCAGCGCGGCTTGCGCCCGAACATCACGATGATGTCGCAGAATTCGCAGCGGTACGGGCAGCCGCGCGAGAATTGCAGGGTGGCGGTCGAGTACTGGTCGAGCTGGAGCAAATCGAAGCGCG